>JABWAT010000001.1:300000-600000 GCA_013360915.1 Bacteroidota bacterium | reverse complement strand
TCGGGAATCTGATTCCTGAAGCGCTGGAGATGAGTCATAACGCGCCGCTCTATGTCATCATCGGATTTGGTATGCTCCATTTTATGGAACATACCGTCAGTCGGCACATGCATTTCGGGGAAGAACATCATCATATTCATACCAGAGGAAAACAATTGGTCTGGGGAACCCTCATCGGATTGTATGTGCATTCCATGTTTGATGGACTCACCCTTTCCGTTTTCTATCTGCACGATCCGGCCATTGGGCTTTTGACCTTTTTCGGGGTTCTTCTTCATAAATTTCCCGAGGGATTTACCATTGCCTCAGTGGCCATCGCTGGCGATACCCCCATCCGGTCTGCAAAAAAAATGGTTTTGGTCCTTTCCAGCGCCAGTCTGGTCGGATTGCTGATCACCCTATTTATTACCGAAATCAACCCGGAACTCTCGGCAATGATGATGGGGTTGGCTGGCGGAGTGGCTTTGTACATCGGTGCCACAGACCTGGTTCCTGAAGTCAACCATGCCAGTAACCGCAAGGTCTCGCTCACTCTTTTCGGGGGGATGATCCTCTTCTGGTTCATCGGAACCTTCCTGCATGTTCATTGAAACACGGTCATTACTTTCTGCGTAAACCTCTGCAAAACGGAGGATACCATGGAAACCGCCACGAACATGCCAAAACGCTTTTACCGCAATAAAAAACACTCGGTCCTGGGAGGAGTGGGAGCGGGTCTGGCAGACTATACCGGATTGGATGTCGTACTCTGGCGGGTGATTATCATTTTACTTGCCTTTTCAGGTGTTGGAATTATCGCCTATCTGATCCTGTGGATTATCGTTCCGGTCAATCCGGATCCCGATCAGGTTCAGGTGCCGGTTTCGAGAGATTATTCGGTGGTTCAGCAAATTGCCGGATTGTTTCTGGTCGGAATCGGGGTGATATGGTTCATTGAAAATCTTGAGCTTTATTATGTGGACCAGTTTTTCGAAACCATCGATCCATACCGGTTTCCGGTTATTCTGATTCTGGCCGGAACCGCCATTTTATATTACTCCTTTAACAGGAAAAAGAAAGAGGATACCATGGAAACAGCACAAAATGAGAACCCCAGACGTCTGATCCGGACCCGTAAGGACAAATGGATTGCCGGCGTATGCGGTGGGCTGGGCCTCTATTTTAACATTGATCCTGTGCTGGTCAGAATCGGTTTCATCATCAGCGCCTTTATCAGTCTGGGGGCTTCTGTGGTGATCTATCTGATCCTTGCACTGATGACGCCAAAGGAGGATAATATTATATGAAGTCGTTGCCGACCATACCGCTGATTGCGGTCATTCTGATTCTGGCAGGAACGGATCTGCTGCTCGACCGCACCGGAGTGTTATACCTGACCTGGTGGCAACTGGGTGGTGCCATTTCCGCCGTTCAGGGACTGCTGGTCATTTTATATGGTATACGGGATGGAAAGGCAGGAGGAGTTATCAACGGAGCACTGCTGGTGATTCTTGGCGTGATTTTCCTGATTCCTGACTGGTGGAAACAAGTGAACTGGCCCGAAGTAAACGAGGCAATCAGGACCTACTGGCCGCTTCTGATTATCTGGCTTGGCGTTCACATTTTGTTCAAATCGTTTGAAAAACGAAAAAAATCTGATCCTACCTGAGATTTTCAACCCAACCGGGTCCGATTCCATGAATGGCATCGGATCCGGCTCCCAACGCATTTAATGTACTCTTCAGTTTAATCAGCGTTTCCCCGTATTCCTCTTCCGGCTTGCTGTCTGCAACAATACCTCCCCCAACCTGAATCGTCGCTTTTTCACCCTGCCTGTCCATGCACCTGATCAGTACCGAGGTTTCGGCTTCGGAACAACCATCCCAGTATCCCAGTATCCCGGAATAAAAACCCCGGGGCCAAGCCTCCAGATCGTGAATCAGCTCCATGGTTTTTCGTTTGGGTGCACCGGTCATGGAACCCGGCGGAAAAAGTGCAGAAAGGATATCGTAAAAGGTGACGGAAGGTTCAACTGTGCCTGAAACGGTCGAAATCATCTGATGAACAGTCGGGTAACTTTCGATTTCGAACAACCCTGTGGTCTGCACCGAACCCGCACGGCAGATTCGGCCGAGATCATTTCTCATCAGATCGACGATCATCAGATTTTCGGCCCTGTCCTTTTCTGATGCTTTCAATTCCTGCCGCAACTTCCTGTCGAGCACAGGATCGGATAATCGTTTGCGGGTTCCCTTCATGGGCTGAACCGTGATCTGGTTGTCAGAAAGGCTGAAAAACCGCTCTGGGGAGCCGGAAAGAATGCTTCGATTGCCAAGATTGACGTAGGCGGTAAAGGAGGACCCGGCTGTGGTAACCAACCGGTTGAACAAAATCTGGTCGCTTTCCTTTAGTCCGGTGAGATGAACCGGATAGCAGAAATTCACTTCATAGGTTTGACCGTCGCGTATGTGTGAAAGAATACGCCTGATGGCTGATTCATAATCAGCATACGAAAGTCCGGTTGAGCCGGAAAGAACTCCAGGGTTCGTTGGAAGAGGATGATCTGCAGGTACCTGTATGGATGAATGAGCCAGGTGCCCGGTCCAGTCAGGGTTGCTGCTTGGGGACCGGAGCAGGGTTCCCGGCTGCATGAGCACACCCAGGCAGTGATCATCGGGAAGAGCCGGCGGTTGCAGGTTGGTTTCTTGCAGATACCAGGAAAGTTCATACCCAAGCAGGAAAAACCACCCGGAAAGCCAGGGTGAATGGGAAGGAGGCACCTGCCAGACTGATTTCAGAAAATGCCGGATGTCTGAGGGATGCCGGACGGGAAGGATTCCCGATTCGGTTTCAATATGGGTTGGATACAGGAAAATCCACCGGGTCGGATGGGCGGCGATCCAGTGAAAACGGCTGCGCGGATCCTGATGATTGGCTGAGAAAAGGTAGAAAGACGGCGAAGTACCGAAGGGTATTCCGGCCGGATTGATTTCCGTCAACCGGGGACGCCTGTTCAGATTCAACGGTTCAGGTACCATGTCCGGAACTCATGAGCCGGGCCGTTTGCAGGCGGAAACGACCGGACCAACCCGTCACGCAGGGTGATGGAAACCACAGGAACCAGACCAATCACTGCATTGGCCACAAACCACTGGCTGACCTCGTTGCAGAATTCACGGGTGAATACAGTTTCCTGCACCGTCAGGCCCAGAGTTTCCCTCCAGATTTTAACAGCCGCGATGGCGGTGCTCTTCAGGCACCGGCCGCCGGATTGATTGGTAAACCACTCATCATTTCTCACAGCAACCAGACCTGCCCGGGTGGTCTCCAGCCATTCAGAACCATCGGTGACGATGACATCCCATTCTGACTGAAGCTGGCGTCTGAGGATGGCCCAGGGTTGCCAGGCATTCCATTTTATCCAGCCGACATCGGGAAACGGAGGCGAATAGCTGATGGCTGATTCCACCAGTGAAACACCAGTTTCGGGTAACTGAGACCACTCTTTTGGTAATGGACGGGCCGATAAGGACACCTGAGGTGGGTCTGTGAGATCATCTGGAACACTGAATTCCAAACGGATGACACAATTGGTTCCATGAGACAGCCGGGATATCTGCTGCAAAAAAAATTCGCGGTCCAGAGCAGGGGTCAGGCCAATGAGCTGACCAGCCTGTTTCAGGCGGACCAGATGGGCATCCAGGTTGACGGGATGGCCCGATTGAATGAGAAGGGTGGTGAAGATCCCTTCACCCCAGCGGTGCAGACGGCTTAAGTTGATGTCAGTCATTGAATTCAGACCGAATATAACGTACTTTTGCAGGTTTCTTCAAATGCAGGTTTTATGCTTGAATCAATGACCGGATTTGGGACCGGAACACACTGGTCCGATGGAATCAATGCCATGGTTGAAATCCGGTCGCTGAATAACCGGTTTGTTGAACTGAACAGCCGGTTGCCGAAATCCATTCAAAACCGTGAAGCAGAAATAAAGGATATTCTCCGCCGGGAACTTCAGCGCGGTAAAATTCAGCTGACCGTGGTGATTGAGCGGGAATCCTCACCTGAAACGGCACTGACGGTTGATGAACAGGCCTTGTCGTCGGTCTTGTCAACGCTTGAAAAAGTCAGGGAAAAGGCGGGAATTCAGGAACCCATCCGGATGGATCACCTGCTGCGGTTCAGTGAAATTTTTAAAGCACCCGAAACCGGAGATTCCGGTGAGCCGGAATGGAGAGCCGTTCAGCCTGCGTTGCTGCAGGCCATCTCCCGGCTGAAAGAAATGAGAAAACGGGAAGGGGAGACCCTGACCGGTGATCTGCGTTCACGCATTGAGTCGATTGGGTCTATTTCCGAGCAGGTCAGGGTGCTCACTGATGAGCGCCTGCCTGTTGAAAGACAAAAGCTGCATGATCGGGTGGCCCAATTGATTGGTGAGGAAAAAATCAATCCGGACCGTCTTGAACTTGAAATTGTATTGTTGGCCGACCGGATGGATATAACCGAAGAACAGGTACGGTTAAAAAGCCACCTGGCCTATTTCCTGACGGCCCTTGATGGTCATGAATCGGTGGGAAGAAAACTGAACTTCCTTGTGCAGGAAATAAACCGGGAGATCAATACCATCGGATCTAAGTCGGCCAGTGCCGATATTTCCCAATTGGTGGTCTTGATGAAGGAAGAGCTCGAGCGAATCAGAGAACAACTGCAGAATCTGGAGTGATCATGACCGGAAAAATTGTTGTGTTCTGTGCCCCGAGCGGGGCCGGAAAGACCACGATAGCCCGGGCGGTTCAGAAAGCCATTCCGTCCTTGCATTTTTCCGTCTCGGCAACCACACGTCCTGCCCGTCCCATGGAAGCGGATGGAGTTGATTATTTTTTTCTGACCCGTGATCAGTTCATGAAACGGGTATCAGATCAGGAATTTATTGAATGGGAAGAAGTTTTCGGCAATCTGTACGGGACGCTTCTTTCACATGTGCGCGACATGATCGATCAGGGAATGCACGTCATTCTCGATATTGATGTCAAGGGTGGGCTGAATATCAAGAAACAGTTTCAGCACCGGGCCCTCACCATTTTTATTGAACCTCCCGATCTGGAGGTGTTAATTGCCAGGTTAAAAGCCCGGAATACTGAAAGTGAAGAGTCACTCCGCCGGCGACTGGATCGGGTTCCCATGGAAATGGAACTGGGTAAACAATTTGACGTCAGGGTCGTCAATGATCAACTGGAAACAGCCATTGCTGATTGTACCAGGATCATCAGCCAATTTTTAGAAAAAGAATAGAAGGAGCCATTTATGCCAATCAATCCGGTTGATACCGATAAGTTAATTGGGTCGAATACCAATATCTATGAAGCCATCAATGTTCTGGCCAAACGTGCCCGTCACATCAATGATGAAATCAGAGCAGAGCTTCATGATAAACTTTCTCTTTTCAGTGAGTTGGTTGAAAGCGAAGAAGAGAATGAAGTAAATGTTGAGCAGGCGCGTATCAGCATTGAATATGAAATGAAAAACAAGCCAACTGTTCAATCCATTATCGAAAAATCAGATAAAGATTTCGAATTTCACTATAAGTCGTGAGTTCACTGACCGGGAAAAAGATTCTTCTGGGTGTAACGGGCGGCATTGCTGCATATAAAACACCAGAACTTGTCAGACTGCTGAAAAAGACGGGGGCAGACGTCCATGTGGTCATGACTCCTGCTGCCACCCGGTTTGTTTCCCCATTGACTCTTGGAACCGTTTCGGAACATCCGGTTCTGGAATCGGTTTTTCCTGATAACCGTGATGGCAGCTGGACGGTTCATGTCCATCTGGCCCGATCGGCAGACGCCATGCTCATTGCCCCGGCAACAGCAAACACGCTGGCAAAACTGGCAACCGGAATGGCTGATACCATGCTCGGGGCGCTGTACCTTTCCTTACCTGCAACCACACCGGTTTTTCTTGCTCCATCCATGGATTCTGACATGTGGCAGCATCGGGCGACACAGGACAATCTTTCTCTGTTAAAACAGCGCGGTGCACAGATCATATCACCGGCTGAAGGGGCCCTCGCCAGCGGTCTGTCGGGTCCGGGACGGTTGCCTGAACCTGCTGAACTGGTCGAGGTTTTATCCGGACACTTTTCCACGAACCGTCCTCTTGAAGGCAAGCAGGTTGTGATTTCAGCCGGACCGACCCGTGAAGCCATTGATCCTGTGCGTTTCATTTCAAATCATTCCAGTGGAAAAATGGGGTATGCCCTTGCCGAAGCTGCCCGTCTGGCCGGAGCTCAGGTGACGCTCGTCAGCGGCCCGGTTGCACTGAATCCTCCCGACGGTGTTCACCTCATCCGGGTGGAAACAGCTCTGGAAATGAAGGACGCCATGGAATCGGTGTTCGACAAGGCAGATCTGGTTCTGATGGCCGCCGCGGTTGCCGATTACCGCGTTGAAAGTCCATCCTCAAAAAAGATTAAACGTGAACTCACGAATGATCCCGTTCTGAAACTGATTCCGAATCCGGATATTCTGAAAGGATTGGGTCAGAAAAAAACTAACCAGTTTTTGGTTGGTTTTGCACTGGAAACCGATGACGATGTAGCGAATGCCCGTCAGAAGCTGATATCGAAACATCTGGATCTGGTCATTTTAAACAACCCGCGGGTCCCCGGTGCCGGTTTCAATACCGATACCAATGAAGTAACCCTGATCACCCACGATGATACACAGGTGATTTCGCTTGCACCCAAATCGGTAGTGGCAAGGGACATTCTGGCCTATTGTACCCGGAAAATGAAAGCCTGATGGAAAACTGGACCCCGGAAGAACTCAGAAAATTATTTGCAATCAGCAAAGACTGGCTGACCCAGCAGGAAGAATTGTTCGGATCCACACTGCCTGCGGCAACAGAGGAAAACACTCCGGCAGTGATCAGTGAAAAACAGGCCAGTCTGACAGCATTCCAGCAGCAGATTGCAGGTTGCCTGTCCTGTAAACTGGGGACTGGCAGGAAAAATCTGGTTTTCGGAAGTGGCAATGCCGATGCCCGCCTGATGGTGATAGGTGAGGGCCCGGGAGCCGATGAAGATGAAAGCGGTTATCCGTTTGTAGGCAGAGCAGGGCAATTACTGACTGCCATTCTCAAAGCCATTCAGTTTTCGCGTCAGGATGTTTACATTGCAAACATTGTAAAATGCCGGCCTCCCAAAAACCGTGCTCCTGAACCGGATGAAGTTTCTTCCTGTATGAATCATCTGAACCGTCAGATTGAAATCATTCAACCTAAAATTATATTAGCACTCGGATCCACGGCCGCAACCAGCCTGTTAGGAAAAGGGACTTCACTTGGTGATTTCAGAGGGAAAGTGCACCAATACAAAGGAATTCCGGTGGTTGTAACTTACCACCCTGCCGCTCTGCTCCGGGATCCGAACCGGAAACCTGCCACCTGGGAGGATGTGAAATTCCTCCGTAAACTGTACGATTCAGCCGCCGGCTGACCCAAAAAACATGAGTGACTCCAAACAAGCCGGGGTTGGAAAGAAAACAGCCCGGGGTTCCTTGTCTTCCTTTGCAAAAGACCTTCCGGATGTGGTGAATGGCCGCATTCCCCCGCAGGCCCCCGAGGTGGAACAAGCCGTACTGGGTGCTATCCTGATTGATCCGGATGCGTTTTTCAAAGCCGTTGATCTGATCAATGACGACTGTTTTTACCGGCCGGCCCACAAAATTATCATGGCCACCATCACACAGATGGTTGAACGTAATGAGGCCATTGATCTGGTAACGGTATCAGAAGAGTTGCGCCGGCGGGATCAACTGGAAGCCGTAGGCGGAGCAGCCTACCTGGCCGGACTGACGGCACAGGTTTCCTCTTCGGCCAATATCGAATACCACTCGCGGATCGTACTCGAAAAGTATATTCTCCGCCGGATCATTGGCATCGGATCAGAACTTTCCACCAATGCATTTGAAGAAGAGGATGACGCTTTTGATCTGCTCGATAAAGCCGAGCAGGAGTTATTCAAAATCAGTGCTGAACGCCTGCGGAAAAGTGCCGTTCCCATCAATGATCTGCTTCATAAAGCGATCAACCGTTTACAACAGATTCAGGAATCCAGTGACGGGATCAGTGGAATTCCCACCGGATTTGTTGAAATGGACCGCATGACCGGCGGATTTCAGAAATCGGATCTGATCATCATTGCTGCGCGGCCTTCCATGGGCAAGACTGCATTTGCCATGAGTATTGCTCAGAACACCGCACTGAAGTTTAAAAAGGCGGTGTTGGTTTTCTCCCTCGAAATGTCTGGTGTCTCACTGATTGAACGGATGTTGTTTTCAACCGCACGGGTCGATGCCCAACGGGCCCGGACCGGTCGGCTGAATGATTCTGAATGGATCAAGGTGGTGAAAGCGGCAGGGGAACTGGATAAAGCTGCTATTTATATCGATGACACTCCCGGTCTGACGGTGATGGAAATCCGTGCGAAGGCCCGCCGTCTGAAATACGAAAAAAATATCGACATGATTGTGGTCGATTACCTTCAGTTTGTACACGGACCCAAAAATTCGGCATCCCGTGAACAGGAAATTTCATCCATCAGCCGGGCATTGAAAAACCTGGCAAAGGAATTGGATGTGCCTGTGGTCGCTCTGGCCCAGTTATCTAGACAGGTCGAGACCAGAAGTCCGAAACGGCCAATTCTCTCGGACCTGCGTGAGTCGGGTGCCATCGAGCAGGATGCCGATGTGGTGATGTTTATCTACCGACCCGAGTATTACGGCGATAAGGAAGTTGAAGGTGGCGGTGACGTGGAAGGTGCGGCTGAAATCATTATCGGGAAACAACGGAATGGAGCCACCGGAACAGTCGTTCTGCAGTTTGTGAAGCAGTTTGCGGCCTTTGAAAACCGGTTTATTGATTACGGAGACAGGCCTCCGCTACCGGAAGCCCACTCCGAGGCACCAATCAACCCGGCCGATTTCGGAATTCCTCCCGAGGGCCCGGTCCCGTTCTGATCAGCGGGCTAAAACCAATCGCTGAGTCCTGATTCCCTCTGCTCCGGTCAGCCGGACGATATACATTCCTGATGCCAGACCGGTGGCCCTGATTCCGAACTCATATTTCCCACGCGGATACACGCCGTTTGCCAGAACCATTGCCTGTTTACCAAGCAAATCGTATACTTCCAGCCGTATTTTCTGACTGGTGGGAAGGGTCACGGGAATCCTGGCAGTCGGATTAAAAGGATTGGGCCATGGGTTGCCCAGTGAGAAAGACAGCGGTGTTTCGCTCGAGGCAGAAACAACCACCGGTTTACTGTTGTACCAGGCCCCATTGTAATACCAGCCTTCAGAGCTTCGGAAGAGATCGGCAGTCTGCTTGCTGCCATTGTCACTGAATATCAGGTTGGCCTGAGTGGTGTTCTTAATAACAAACCGGTACCAGCCTTCTCCTTCCGATGTCATGGCAGTTCCGGGCCAGCCTGGTCCGGGTCCACCTGCCGAATTCCAGTAGTAACACCACGCTGAGCCCCAGTTGACCGGTTTATAAAAATGAACCACCAGGCTGTCGGTGCCAGTGTCGTTTCCTGACACTTCAAACCCAAAATCCTTACCGCCGTTGTTATCCCAGGTTCCGTTGTTGTAGTTTAAAACAAAGGCAACGCGGTACACTTTCTGATTGGAATGATTAAATGGACCGATTTTGATGGTCAGGACAGAATCGACAGGACCGCTGAAGGGAGACTGAACCGCTGGTCCTGTGCCTCCAAACAGTGCAGACCCTTCCGGCCAATACACCTGATCGGGTTTTTGCCAGTTACTGCCGGCGTTGTTGACACCCCAATGCAGTTTGCCTCCAATGGTTGCCTTTTTCACCTGAATGGTAATCGTGTCATTAATAGTCGGCTCGGCGGGCGAAATGGTCACCGGGCCATCAACCGGATTCGGGTCGGTTTCACCATCATCCACCCAGACATGAAGAATGGGAGACCTGGCAACATGACCTTTTTTATCTGTCGCTTCCACGTAGTAGTCGAGAAGGGCATTCTCATACCCGGTTACACTTGCCTCATAATAGGTCGCCTGCCCGAGTGGCAAGGGATCGGTTTGTGAAACCCTGGTCGTGGAAACCATTGGCAGGGAAATCCAGTCACCCACTTCAGACCCACCGGCGTAGGTTTCATTTTGGGTTGAAGATCCGTTTTTACCATCAAGATCCTGGCGCACCTTTAATACGACCGATTCCACACCGCTGAAGTCGGCCACCAGAGTTGTCACAGTAAAAGTCTTTGGCTGGATCTTTTCCCATTCCATTCCACCCGGATTGTACGGTTCACGCTGGGGAACAAAGATGGTTGGCGGGGTCAGGTCAGACTGCTCAGAAATCACCGGAAGCACCGATTCGACGGCCAGATTGGCGCCGCGGGTCGGGTGGGAATCCCACATTTCCGTTCCATCCCAGTACCAGTAATCGCTGGCCTGTGCGTTCATCAGGTATTTCCATCCATTCTGAGCTGAAGGAGAACCAGGAGCCTGCTGATCGGCAGTGCTGACCAGGTTTTGAGCATAAGTGATGGATGCCCAGCTGTTCCAATCGGGACTGTAACCACCTGAAGGATCTCCGAGCCACTTTTTAAACTCTGGGTCACCGGCATCGGCCCCGGCCCAGCTTCCGGCTTCAATATGTATAACGTCATCGGGATTGGGTGGAAATTGTTCCAGATAATCCTGAACAGTGGTACAGACAAACCGGCTGGAGTTCGATTTAACCCAATCGACAAAACTCTGAAAATTGCTGCCATAATAGCTTTCCGTTCCTCCGCCAAAATTGTCTCCGTCATGATGAAGCACGATCAGAATCGGGTGATCGGGGTCGGTGTTATAAGATTCGATCTGGCTCATGACCGATTCATAATTCAGGGCGCCGAAACCTCCTCTTCCATCTTCATTTCCCATGTACCGGTCGGTGGGAACGGCAATTATTTTGGAGGTTACACCGGTTGCCGGATCCGTGTAGGAAACATATCTCGGCTGACGACCCCAACGGGCGGAAGTTTTGGTCGGAGCCCACAAGCCGTTTAATTGAACCCAGTCACCCGGATCGGCGTTTAACTGGTCGGCCGGATTCGGTTCGACCACACTGCCGCCCTTGTTCCACGGATAATTTGCTGCAGCACGATCAAAGTGGATGTTATCCACCAGAACCCATTCGATTCCTTCATCGGCCAACGCTGGGATCATTCGGTTGGCAAAGGCATTTTCGGGCGGGAAAATACCCTTGGAATACGACCCTCCAAACGTAGCAACCGTTAAATCCCGATGGGCAGCAATCTGTCTGCGGATATCCTCGTACCGGATCAGTCCCATCAGCGGGTGATGGTAACCAAATCCGATCATGTCGAGTCTCGGATTCCCGAGACTGGTTTGTGCAGCTTTACCAGTCACCCATGAACTGGTCCAATTGGAAAAGTTGGTTTGTCCGGCCGTTTTCAGATTGTTCAGGTTCTCAATCAGACTACCAGAAAAACTGACCTGAGCTCCAAAATGACCGAGGCCGGCCGAAATACCCTTCTGAACGGCATTCCAAGGCCAGGTGGTGTAAGGTCCGGAGCGGCTGTTGTGAATTGAATAGACAGAATAACTGTAGGCTCCGCGCGATTCGGTCTGAACAATCGATTCATACGGCCAGTAAATTGGTTGGTGCATGTGCCATAAGAAAGCAATGTAAATGGGAGGGTTGGCTTGTTTACGTTCAGATGGGATCTGCTGTGCAGTTGATGAAAAGGGAAGCAGGAAGAAAAGCAGCAAAAAAAAGGTCCGAGTCATAATTGCTCCGGTTTTATTTCGTAATTGTGATATCCAGATCATCCACCACCGCCATGATGATGGTATTGGCCGGTACATCCGCCGAGCCGGTGACCTGCTTCACCACATCCCCTTCAACCGCCACCAGCACCCGGTCACCTATACCAGCCTGACAGTAGTCAATAGCAAGCATGTCTGCGCCATCGGGAGTCCCGTCGGGCTTGATGGGCTGAACAACCAGTAATTTTAACGGATTCAATTCAGGCTTTTTAACCGGAGAGACCACTGTTCCGGTAACTTTACATAGAATCATGATTGAACCAGGCTCCTGATTTTTTCCACGAACTCACTTGCCAGCTTTTCTGCCTCCGCTGCGGTTGGTGCTTCGGTGTAAATCCGGATAATCGGTTCTGTATTCGATTTTCTCAGATGAACCCACCGGTCCGGAAAATCAATTTTCAGCCCATCGCGTGTATCCATCGGAGTTCCCTGCAGGGATTTCCGTACCTGTTCAATGACCGGATCGGGTGATTGAGTGCCCAGATCCACTTTTTTCTTTGCCATCTCGTAGAAGGGTAGTCCCTTCCTTAATTCGCTCACAGGCTTTTTACCGTCAGCCAGCCAGGCGATGATCAACAGAGCCGCCACCAGTGAATCCCGGCCATAATGTGAATCGGGAAGAATGACTCCGCCCGACCCTTCGCCACCAATAACAGCGCCGGTTTCCTGCATCATTTTTACTACATTTATTTCGCCGACTTTTGAATAGTGGCATTTGGTCCCATGTCGTCTGGCCACGTCAGCGACCGCCCTTGTGGTGGAAAGATTTACGACCACATCGCCTTTTTTATGTTTGAGAAAGTAATCAGTGGCTGCAGTGATGGTGTATTCCTCTCCGAAAGGTTCGCCATTCTCCATGATGGCAGCCAGTCGGTCTGCATCGGGATCCAGGGCCAGCCCAAGATCGGCCTTTTCAGAAACGACGCGTTCCATTAATCCGGTCAGGTTTTGCGGCAATGGTTCGGGTGTATGCGGAAACAGGCCCGAGGCTCCGCAATTCATTCTGATCACAGTGCAACCCAGTTTCTCAAGCAGCATGGGAAGCGCAACCGATCCGGCGCCTTCAACCCCATCCACCACCACCTTGAATCCGGCCTTCCTGATGGCTGAATAATCAATAAAGGGGAATGATAGCAGGGTTTCGATATGATGTTGATGGAAATCGCGTATTTTCTTGAAAGAACCGGTTTGGTTCCAGGCGGAAAAGTGAAAATTCCCTGTGTTCTTAATGGCAAGGAGTGTTTCTCCTTCTTCGGGTGACATAAACTCGCCGGTTCCATTGAGCAGTTTCAGGGCATTCCACTCGGCAGGATTGTGAGATGCTGAAACAATGATGCCACCCTGTGCACTGAAATGTTCAACTGCCACCTGAACCGTCGGGGTTGGAACCACACCCAGGTCGATGACGTGACATCCGGACCAATTCAGTGTGGAGCTGACCAATTCGGACACCATTTTACCCGTCACGCGGGAGTCGCGGCCAAGAATGATGGTAGGCTGGTCGGTTTGGGATGCCTGACGGGCCCATGTTGCATAGGCAGAAACAAAATCAACAATGACCTGTGGAGTCAGTCCATCACTGACAATCCCCCGAATCCCCGAAATACTGACCATTAATGGCATAAAACAATCCTTTTAAACAAGACACAAAGATACGAAAAGTCCATAAAGACTTCCGGTAAATGCTTGCCTGAACGGAACCGCTTCCTTCCGGTAAGTTGTTCAGTGACATTATGAATGAAACAATTTATCAGTTCGGATTTAACAGCATTGGTGGAACCACCATTTCCATGAAGTCCTTTCAGGGGAAAGTGCTGCTGTTGGTCAATACTGCCAGCGGATGTGGTTATACACCACAATACAAGGAACTTCAATCTCTCTGGATGGAATTCGGTGATCGGGGATTGGTTGTTATCGGATTTCCCTGCAATCAGTTTGGACGCCAGGAAAGCGGGAATGAGGAAGCAATCAGAGATTTCTGTGAAATCAATTACGGGGTTACCTTCCCATTGTCCCAAAAAATTGAGGTCAATGGAAAAACGGCACTTCCGCTTTGGAAATGGTTAAAAAAAGAAAAGACAGGGTTTCTGGGAATTCAGCGGATTCCGTGGAATTTCACAAAGTTTATTGTTGACCGCACCGGAACAGTAGTGGGCAGGTACAGTCCATCCATGTCACCCGGGCAGTTAAGACCTCTTATCGAAAAGTTGCTATGATCTGTCTCAGGCCGAGGGCTTCCGCTCGGCATTTAAAAGTGAGGTTGTTTTTCTGAGCGTACGGGTAATCAGATAAATTACCACACTGGATCCGAGAGTATACATCCAGAAATCGGAGAGAAGGTACTTTTCGCCGTCCTTAAGATTTCTCAGCAGATCTACAAAGGCAAATGCAACGACCATACCAAGAAAGCCATTGTCTTCCCGCTTGATGACGGTTCGCCAGGAAAAATCCATATCCGGACCTTTCCATTTTGATAAATTGGGAATAAACGGAGGAGTGTGGTTGGCCCAGGCCAGATAGGTTTGTCCGAATTTTCCGCGAAGAAATTGTTCCTCGGCAAACATGATCCGCTCATAGTAAAGCCAGTAGGCCAGAATGACGGCGACTGTAAACCAGATATTCCCGCTGAACAGTACAATTCCGATCCACATAAAGAAATTGCCAACATACAGCGGATGCCGGACTGTTGAATAGATGCCTTCAGTGTTCAGGTAGTTGGCAACCTGCTTCTTGGTATTTCTTCCCGAGGTCAGCCGGGGAACGTACCCGATGGTAATGGCCCGGATGATCAGGCCGAAAAGCGACAGACCGATACAAATACCAGTGAAAACCGGGTCCTGATGGGAAAACACAGGTGACGGATCGAAGAAAATGACCAGAACCGCCAGTGCCACTAACACCAGCGGCAGGTAGGTCCGGTATCTGAAGAGCCAGTTTCCCGATTGTTCAAATTCTTCGAGCAGTGCCATGTTAACCTCCGTTGTGCGGTTCAAAGATAAGAGATTACTGGCCGAAAACATGGAATAACCGGCCCGTAGGCCACTAAAGTGTATGGATTCAGGCGTTGCTTTTTGATTGTTAATGTCCCGATTGCCATTATTACTTCCATGGATTTCCGATCATTTACCGACATGATCCGCTGGGCATCCCGCGCTGACTTTGCGCCGGTGATGCTGGTGGTTTCCGATGAATTCTATCTCCAGCAACAAATTGAACGACAGTTGGTCCAGCGGTTTTATGACGGGACCGCTCCAGACTTTAATTATCAGGTTCTGTATGGTTCTGAAACCAGTGGATCTGAGGTGGCCGGACTCGCCTCTGCGTATCCCATGATGGCAGAAAGACGAGTGGTCATTGTGCGGGATGCCGATAAACTGCTTAAGGAAAAGGATGCTCTGGCCGGGTACATAAAAAAACCGGTTTCTTCTACCTTTTTATTGTTCATGGCCACCAAGGTGAACCGGACCACCAATCCCTGGCGTGCGGTGCCGAAGGATGCAGTGATTGAACAGCCAGCCATTTACGAAAACCAGGTAAGGGAATGGATCCCTCAGTTGGCTTCTGCCTGGCAATTGTCAATAAACGAAGAAGCGGTTGAATTCATTATCCAATCGATGGGAACAGCCGTTTCCATGATTGCGGCAGAATTCGAGAAGATGTCACTGGCAGACATCCCGGGAAGAAAACTTACCACCGAAGTGGTGGCCGACCTGACCGGAATCAGGCGTGAATGGAACCCATGGGAACTGAAGGATGCCATTGTTAAGGGTGATGAAGCCCGTGCCCAGCTCATTGCCACAAAAATGATTCAGTCCGGAGACAATCCGGTTGGAATGGCAGCCAGTCTGGCCGTTTCCTTTAAATCCATGTGGATGAAATCATGGCAACTGGCTACCGATAAAAACATGCCGCCTCCCCAGCGCTATCCCGAAAAGATCGAGTTGGAACAGGTAAAAGCGCTGGGTCCACGCGCTGCAAGAAAAATTGAACATTTCATTGACCGGTTGGCCGATCTGGATGCTGGCTTGAAAGGATTCAGTCCGCTGCCACCTGACATCCAATTTTGTGCCTACATTTCAGATGTCTGTAATGTGGATCGCCGCGAGGATTAAGTCCTGAGCGGGAACATTGGTCCTGCCGTCTGGTACAATCTGAATAAGAAAGCAGGCACCCGCAACGGACACATGCGACCACTACCACTACTCAACAGACGGCCGGTGACGGACCGGAAGGAGCATCGATTAACTGTGATCACCCGTGATGTCAGTAATGAAGAATTGCTGTTACAACTGAAGGCAGGGGATCAGTCTGTGTTCGATGAAGTCGTTGCACGATTTAAAAACCAACTGATGAACCTTGTGTTGCGCTATCTTGGCAACCGTGAAGATGCCGAGGACGTGGTTCAGGAAGCCATGGTGCGGGTTTACATCAACATTCACCGTTACGATGCCTCCTATAAAGCCACCACCTGGATTTACACCATCACCCTGAATCTGGCCCGGTCGGTCTGGCAAAAAAAACACCGTTGGGTGGTTCTGGGTTCTTCGCTGATGCGGGAAGATGATCAGTCCGACTATTTTGACCAGATTGCCGATGTATCGTTGTCGCCGGATTATATTTCGGATGCAACCAGTCAGACCGACATCATTGAAAGGGCGCTGGCCAGTATCAATCCGGTTTTCAGGGAAGCCGTGATTCTGCGCGATATGGAAGGTTGCACGTACGAAGAAATTGCCGCCATTATGAATCTGAACCTGGGAACAGTGAAGAGCAAAATAAACCGTGGCAGAGTCATGCTGAAGCATTTTATCCGGCAGGAGATGGACCGCCGATGAACTCGACCTATTGCTCAGAACATTGGGAAAAGCAGATCCTTTCCTTTCTGCACAGACCTGGACCGGATGCTCTGGATAAAATCAGGAAACACACATCCGGCTGTGTGATTTGCAGGAAAAGTCTGGATGAACAATTGGCATTCAGGCAATTATTCCGATCGATACCTCAGGCAGGAGTTTCAGAGTCTTTCGATAATCGTTTAAAAAACAGAATCAATCGCATTGAGCAGGAGCGGAGGAGTCCGATTTATCGGAATTTTGAGTGGTTCACGCTTTTATTGACCGTGGTGACGGGTGGAATGATCGTTCTGATTTTCTATCTGTATTTCCAGATGGTGGAACGAATGCAGCGTCCTCAGCCGGAGCAGCCTGCCCGAAACGAGACCGAACTGGTTCTGCCTGACCGGTGAGTGGTCTGGCCTCAGGGAAAATCTTCCCCGTCCGGTAACTGCTGATCGTTACTGGTTTTCCGGACTACCCTGATAATCCGGTTGATTTCTTCCCAGGAATAGCCTCTGTACTGAAGAAAACGTGTGACCCGTACCGTATCGGGTTGCTGCCCGAATTTTTTCAGGACCACCCGGACTATTTCATCCGTTCCGGTTTCCGGTTGAAGATCCACTGCCTTTTGGATACTATCCGGCTGAATGCCTTTTTTGGACAGTTCTTTTTTAATCCGGATCATACCCCATTTTTTCAGCCGGATCGCATCCATCACAAATTTGCGGGCGTATTCGTCATCATTCAGGTAGCCTTCTTCGCGGAGACGAGAAATGATGGATGCAGCGGTTTGTTCGCTGAAACCACGCAACACCAGTTTCTTCCGAATCCGGTCAGCAGGTTGAGAAGCGCGGGAAAGGGAGGCCAGGGCCAGGTTCAGAGCGGAATCCTGTTCAGCTGCGGAAAGCAAAACCACGCAGAAAGCTTCATCCACCGGTCTGCCTGGTTTCAGCCGCATCCGGGCAGCGGTTGCAGCATTCAGGCCACAGAAGAAACTGCCGTCAATAAAAACGGACACCCGACCGGTTCTGGCCGATTGGGTGTCGATGGCTGTGATGATCCCGTTAACGGGCTTTGGTTTTTCCTGTTTCTGCAACAATTTCAGGTTCCGGGAAATTCATGGCACGTTTAATCTTCAGTTCTATCTCCTGACTCAGATCGGGATTTTCCATCAGGAGGCGTTTAACAGCATCCCGACCTTGCCCCAGCTTTTCCTCGCCGTAACTGAACCAGGATCCGCTTTTGCCAATGATCTTGTGATCAACACCGAGGTCGATAATTTCTCCCAGTTTGCTGATTCCTTCACCGAAATTGATGTCAAACTCGCATTCCATAAAGGGAGGAGCCACCTTGTTCTTCACCACCTTGACCTTTGTGCGGGAACCAACCACCGATTCGCCTTCCTTGATCTGGCCGATCTTGCGGATATCGAGGCGGATGGAAGCATAAAATTTAAGGGACTTACCGCCTGTGGTGGTTTCTGGATTTCCAAACATCACTCCGATTTTATCACGCAGCTGATTAATGAAAATGGCCACTGAACCGGTTTTCGAGATGGTTCCCGTCAGTTTTCTGAGAGCCTGAGACATAAGCCGGGCCTGCAACCCCACATGGCTGTCACCCATCTCTCCTTCAATTTCTGCCTTGGGTACCAGTGCCGCTACAGAGTCGACCACCAGAACATCCAATGCACCGGAGCGGACCAGTGTTTCTGCAATTTCAAGTGCCTGTTCGCCATTATCCGGTTGGGAAATCAGCAGGTTTTTAATGTCGACACCCAATTTTTCTGCGTAACGCGGATCGAAGGCATGTTCGGCATCGATAATGGCTGCCAGGCCACCCTGCTTTTGTGCTTCTGCAATCACGTGAATGGCCAGTGTGGTTTTACCAGAGGATTCCGGGCCATAGATCTCAACTATCCGGCCACGGGGAAATCCACCGATTCCCAGACAGGAATCCAGAGAAATGCTCCCCGAAGAAATGGTCCGGATCGGAACCTGGGGACGATCACCCAGTTTCATGATGGTTCCTTTTCCGAATTGCCTGTCCAGTTGCTCCATGGCAACGGTTAATGCTTTTAATTTGCCGTCGTTGATTTCTGCGCTCATTGTGCAATCCTTTCGGGGTTCATAACTACTAAACAAATATGCAGGTCAATCTGGTTAAAATCAACAGAAAACCTGTAAAAAAAAACAGTAGTACGTGGGTGTCTGAAATCGGGATCGGCCGGGTGTCAGTGACAAATCAGCCTGTGTTGAAGGTAGGAATCTGATTTCAGGATTTCAACTGGTTCAGAATGCATTCCCTCAGGTGGTTAAGGGCCCAGGAAGACACTCTTTCCTTGAACTGTCGCCGGTCACCGGGCATGATGGTCCGGAAGGTGTGGAGGACTGAAGGAGTTGCAATGGCAATGAAAACAAGGCCTACAGGTTTCTCTGGGGTACCGCCGGAAGGTCCTGCAATACCGGTTACAGAAAGGCTGTAAGTGGAGCCGGTTGCCTGCCTGATTCCTGCTGCCATGGCCGATGCGGTTTCTGCGCTGACCGCTCCATGCTGGCGGAGTGTTTCGGGCGTGACGCCCAACCATTTTATTTTGGCGTCGTTTGAATAGGCATTCAATCCTGCCAGATAAATGGCAGAGGCCCCGGGTACATTCGTGAGACGGTCTGAGATTAACCCGCCAGTGCAGGATTCAGCAAGACTCAGTGTCTGTTGATGGCGGGTCAGCAGATCAACGATCACATCTTCCAGATCATCGTCTCCTTCTGCAAAGTAATGGATTCCTGCCTTTTCAATCAGAAAATCTGCAATCTGGTTTAGTTGCTCTGTCATCCACTGGCGGTCGGTTCCCGCAATCATGATCCGCAGGCGGACGCCACCAAATCCGGGAAGGAAAGCCAGGGTCGCTCCGTCAGGAAGGAAGCCGGATACAGGTCCGATGGTTTCTGCCAGGGTGGATTCGGCTATTCCCGTTGTGCGCAGTGTGCGCTGTATAATAAACCGCCCCTTGTTTTTCTCTTTTAGCAGGGGTCTGATGCGGTTTTCCATCAGGAATTTCATTTCGGCAGGTACACCGGGAAGCACAAACAAGTCAGAATCGCCGCGTGTGAACCACAAACCGGGTGCCGTCCCGACCTCATTAATCAGGGGGCGCGAAGAAGAAGGGTAGTCTGCCTGCTGGCGGTTCAGATCCGAAACCGTTCTTCCGCGTTTTTCGAAAATGGACCGGATAATTTCCAACTGACCGGGTGACTGAATCCAGGTTCCTCCAAACAGTCCCAGCAGGACCTGCTTGGTGATATCGTCATGGGTGGGGCCAAGACCTCCTGTTGAGATAACGACCTGATTTGAATCGAGCAAATCGTTGATGGCTTGTCTGATCTGATCAGCATCATCGCCAATGCTGAGGACAGAGGTAACTTTAAATCCCTCCTCTGTCAGAATCCGGCCGATGGTAGCCGCATTGCTGTTAATGACCTGTCCGATGAGGAGTTCATCGCCGATGGAAAGGATGGCTGCTTTCATCCCATCAGCCCCCAGACGAGCCAGCAAACGCCAGCGGCATAAATACCAGCCAAAACGTCATCCATCAGGATTCCCCATCCGCCGGGCAGATCCTGAAGACGATTGATTCCGGCTGGTTTCAGGATATCGAACACACGAAACAATAAAAAGGCAAGCAGGACACTCCACCAGGTAACAACAGGTATGAGCAGAAGTGTGATCGATTGACCGGCCCACTCATCCAGAACAAACCAGGAAGGATCCTGATGGCCTCCGATGGTCACCTCATTACCCGACCAGACCGACAGAATCAGACTCAGGATCAGCAAACTCAGGAAAAACCATATGAAGGAAGACTGTAAAACCAGAAAGGCCCCGGTTGCGGCCAGACTGCCCCAGGTACCGGGTGCTGGTTTCAGATAGCCGATTCCGGCCAGACTGCCAGCGAACCGGTGGAAGGAAGGTGATAACCTGAATTTGGGCATAAACCGGGTCAGGACGAATTGCGGGAGTTCCGCATGGCTGCATCTTCTATCAGATATACAATTCCGCTGAAAACGGTATAGGCCGTCAGCAGGCCAAACAGAATTTCGAGGGTGATACTTTCCTGAAACATCAGTAAAAGGGGACTGATGACAGGATCACCGGGGAATAACCGAGGATAAAGAACTGAGAAAAGTACCAGAATAATCATGACCAGTTGGGAGGCCGTTTTCCATTTGGCAATCTGATTTGCAGGGATGGAATATCCCTTTGATTCCTGATAAAGCCGGTAGGTGGTCAGGAGGATGTCCCTTCCGGCAATGGTGACGAGCATCCAACCGGGCATGAGGCCCGATTTGTAAAAGGCGTAAAAGGCGGTCAGGGTAAGAATCTTATCGGCCAGGGGATCGAGGAACTTTCCCCAGCGGGTGATCAGGTTATACCGGCGTGCCAGGTAGCCATCATACCAATCGGTCAGGGCGGCAACCGCAAACAGGAAGGCACATAACAGGGTGCCGGTTACCGATTCATCAAAGAAAAAAAAGTAAAAGACCGGGGTCAGAAAGATCCGGAGCAGAGTAAACTGATTAGGAAGGGAAAGCAGTGGATGACCGGTCATGCAATTGTCTGAAAATGAAAAAAGGCCTTTCCGGCCTTTCCTCTGGGTTTATTTCTCAGGCCGGTTTGACGACCAACCCGGATTTAATGCAGTTGGTGCAGGCCTTGATCCGGGTGTGACGGCCTTCAACAACGGCACGAACTTTCTGCAGGTTTGGTACCCACCGGCGGCGGGCGCGGTTATTGGCATGACTCACATGATTGCCGTATACCGGTTCTTTTCCGCAGATATCACAACGCATTGCCATTTTATATTCTCCTGCCCCTGGAATGGGCTCGATTTTTTTAAGAACTGCAAATATACGATTCCTGAAAACTGAAAAGCAAGGGAATCGGTGCCAAAGATAATTAAGAAGACGAGTGGTAAATCAGACCTGTTTCAGAGGAGGTTAAACCGGTCTTCGGGAAGACTCTTTTTCCTTGAAACAGACAGGCCATCGCCAATCGGAATAATTCTGCTTTCCAGGCGGGGATCACTCGAAATTTTCTGGTTCCATTCCAGGATTGGGCTGATATTTTTCGATGTTTCAGGTTCCCACATCCAGCCCTTCCAGAGAACGTTGTCGGCAATGAGGAAGCCTCCCGGTTTCAGATGGAGAATACAGTCCTCGAGAATCTCTGGATAAAACCGTTTGTCGATATCTACCAGAATCCAGTCATAGGTGTCGGTTGAGTCCCTGATAAAACCAACCGCATGACCAGCCACAAATCTGAACCGGTTGGGATCGGTGAATCCGTTGGACAGCTGAAGAAAGCGCTGATGATTGTCTGCCCGGTAATCAACTCCGGTGATTATTGACCCAGGAGTGGCAAGCAGCAAGTGAAACGAAACCATTCCGAATCCGCAGCCCAGTTCAAGAATTGTGGCCGGGCGGGTAATACCGGCAAAGGCCTGAAGAAAAGACAGAGCATCCTGATCCATTACCGGGTAATTTTCCTGTCTGGCAAGCTCCATCCAGGAAGAAAAGTTAGGGGAATCTACCGGGAAAAGGGAATTCAGATAATCGGAAAGGGCGGGATGAAACATGCTGGTTTATTTTTTCTGTGTGCCGTGGTTACTACCGGAATGAACATGATTGCAGCCTTCCACCCAAAAAACACCTTCGGTGGTGGTCTCTTTTTTCCAGATGGGAACCCGGTGTTTAATTTCATCGATCAGAAACCGGCTGGCTTCAAACGCTTCGGACCGGTGCACCGAACTGACTGCAACAATGACAGCGAGGTCTCCTATGTTACAGTGCCCTGTCTTGTGAGCCACGTAAACCCGGGTCAGCGGCCATCTGGAATTGGCCTCTGCAATAATCCGGGTAATCTCCTTCTCAGCCATGTCTCCGAACAGATGATACTCGAGTGACAGGACTGTTTTCCCCTCGTGGTGATTGCGGATGGTTCCGGTGAAGAGCACCTGTCCGCCGGCAACGGGTGATTGAATGAATGAAAAGGCATCGGTTACCGACAGAGGTTGGTCGGTTATGATCTGATAATGATTGGAAGCGGTCATTGGATGAGCTTTAGTGAATGATGATCTGGAAACAGGTTTTTCAGCCACCACAGAAACGGACTGTCTGGTTCAAAACAAAAATAACTCTCTGATGCTGTGAGGAAACCAGTTATGCACCATTTTCTCGGTAGCCGGAATGGCACGAAGGATGGTGATGAGTGCAAAAAGAAGAAGAAACAGGTACAGGACTTTTTCTATCCAGCGCCAGTGGGAGGTCTTCAGAAGTGAGGAACCCCAATACACCAGGCCAAGAGATGGAACTGTACCCAACCCAAATAAAGCTGCAAGCAGCAAAGCCTCGGGCCAGGAATCTGCAAGCGGAATGGCGACAAGAAGCATGTAAACCAGTCCACACGGCATGAGACCATTGAGAAAACCAAAAACAATGGGTCTTGAAACAGCTTTCTGAAGCCAGCGGGAAGGCAGGGAGATTCCGGTTCCGGGATATCGTCCCTTAAACAAACCTGTCAGTGAAAGCCAAGCCATGGCCAATCCTGCGATCAGGGTAACTCCATACCGGGCGGTGGTCATGGCACCGGCATGGGTGATTACCATGGTCAGAAAATAGATTCCGGATGCCAACAGGATATACGCCAGGGTTTTGCCTGTCTGATAAAGCGGGTACCGGAATGGTGCAGAAGAAGAATTGGCTATCAGAACAGAGAATCCGCCACACATGCCCATGCAATGCAACGATCCCAGCAGGGCGATGGTAAGCGGGTAAAGGATGCTGCCGATTGAAAAATCCATGAGTGAAGATTACAAATTCAGACCCCGAAAAAAAGTGGCTGCTGCAGGAATTGCACAGGTATTTATCCGGCCATCCCGAGGGAACGTTTTCCGAATTTGGTTTTCAGTAAATCGATCTGATGAGATAACCGGTTAAACCGATCGGTTTCCTGCCCGGAAAACAGATCATCTGCCTGATCATTGGCATGAACCAATCTGGAAACACCGAAACCCACCAGACGGATTTTCTTTTCAGGAGTCAGGTGAGTCTGCAAAAGTTCGAGTCCGCGGTTAATCAGGGTATAATCGTCATTAATAGCGTAGGGGAGCGTCTGAGCGTAAGTATGTGTTTCGAAGGTGGAATCGCGCAGTTTCAGGGTCAGGGTAAGGCCCTTCAACTGATGTTTCCTCAGGGTAAATCCGGTTTCCTGTACGCAAGACAGAAATTGTTTTCTGATATAGACCGGGTCACTGGAGTCTTCATGAAAGGTTGTCTCTGAGGAAACTGATTTGCGTTCCTGCTCTTCATCGATGGTGGCACGACCGATCCCATGAGCCTTCTGAAACAATTCGGAGCCGTATTTTCCGTACCAATCCATCAAGGTGGATTCTGGAATGGCCTGAAGGTCACGGACCAGCCGGATTCCCCGCTTATGCAGGGAAGATTCCATGGAGTCTCCGATTCCGGGGATGATGCTGATGGGAAGGGGAGATAACAATTCCTCTTCAGAGCCAGGGGGAACGAAAAAAATGCCATGTGGTTTGGCCAGTCTCGAGCCGATTTTCGCAATCAGCCGGTTTCGGCCGATTCCGCAGGAAGAAGGCAGGCCAAGCTGATCATCGATGTTTTTCTGAAGTAGTCTGGCCACTTCGACAGGTGACCTGAAAATGTATTGGTAAAGACCAGAAATATCCAGATAAAATTCATCGACCGAGGCCTTTTCGTACCGTGGAGCAAAGTCACGGATAATGGCAGTGACTTTTTTCGAGTAGGTGCTGTACAGTCCGCGGGTGCCATGCATAAAAATGGCTTGAGGACATGCTTTTGCCGCCCAGCGAAGCGGCATGGAACTGTAGACCCCAAACTGTCTCGCTTCGTAGGAACAGGCTGCCACCACGCCCCGTTCTGTCGGCAACCCGCCAATGATGACGGGTTTACCGATCAGTTCAGGGTTCACTAACCGTTCACACGAAACGAAAAAGGTATCCAGATCCAGATGAAGTATCATAGCGGTCAGGAGGCACGTGTATAGGCCGATCCACTTTTTCTGACAACCCCAATGACCTTGCCACCTATACGGAAACTCTGGTTTTCGCCGACATAAATGGGCTTGTATTTAGGATTCTGCGGTTGAAGACGAATTTGTTCTCCTTCATGGAAAAAGGTTTTTACGGTGGCTTCCTCGTCAATAATGGCCACCACAATGTCACCGTTTCGGGCGGTATCCTGATGTTTGATAATGACAAGGTCCCCATCAAGAATGCCTTCATCCTTCATGGAATCTCCCTGAACCTTCAGGGCAAAAATATTTCCGTTCTCGGCGAAGTAGTTTCCGAAATTGAGGTAACCGAGAATGTTCTCCTGTGCCAGGATGGGCGTTCCGGCAGCCACACGGCCGATAATCGGTATTCCATCAGGCATAAAATCGGGATCACCCGGTTGCATGACCACTTCGATGGCACGGGCTTTAAACCCCGATTTCTTAATGAAACCTTTCTTTTCCAGCGCCTTTAAATGATCTTTGACGGCCGTCAGGGAGGCAAACTGAAACTGGGCTGCAATCTCCTGAAACGAAGGGGGAAACCCCGTACGGGATTTGTATTGCAGGAGATAATGGAGGATTTGTTTTTGACGTTCAGTCAGTCCTTCTGCCATGGAAACTCCTGTATAAATGTTTACTGTATGTAAATGTACTGTATAAAAAAGCAGATATCAAGAGGGGTAGGCGTGTTCCGTTCCATTTTTTTGCCAGTTCTGGTTCTGTTGATGATCGCAGGTCAGACGCGGGCACAGGAATTTCAGGTCGATGTCTCTGTCAATGTGCAGAAACTGACCAATGATGCAGACCGTCAGGTATTGGGCGGTCTGGAACAAGCCATCCGGGACTACATCGGTCAGTACCGGTATACCAGTGATCCGACCTTCACTCCTGATAATCAGATCAGACTGACCCTCAGTTTTGTAATTGAAACCGCCTCGATGAACCGGAAATTTACCGGACAGATGTTTGTGGCTGCCTCACGGCCGGTTTTTGGAACAGGAAAACCAACCAGTCTGATCCGTTATACCGATAAACTTGTGGAATTTGAATTTTACACAGGGTATCAGCCACAGCATACCGAGCAGGCTTTTGAGTCGCTTTCCTCACTGCTCGATTTCTATGTCTATCTGATTCTGGGTCTGGATGCCGACTCTTATGATCCGCAGGGTGGGCAGATTTATTACGCCCGTGCTCAACGGATCGCTTCACTGTCAGGCGTAACCAGTGTCATTGGCTGGCTTCCTTCCACCACAACCTCTGACAGCCGGAAAGTCCTGATAGATGAGTTTCTGGATCCAAAATATATCAATTTTAGAAATGGTTTCTTTAAATTTCATTACGATGGGCTGGATGTGATGCAATTGAACCCCCTGACGGGCGAACAGGGAGTTATTGACGGATTGAGCCTCATTGCAGAAACGAACAAGAAGTATCCCAATTCGATCTGGAGAAGGTTGTTCTTCGATGCGAAGTATAAGGAGATCAGTGAATTTTTTGCTGCATCACCACCAGAAATCCGTCAACAGGTTTACCGGTTGCTTCAGTCTGCCGACCCCTCACACCTGAGCGAGTACCAGAATCTGCGATGAACCGGTTTTTCATCTGGTTCGTTTTCATCATTCTTCCGGTTGTAGGCGCTGGTCAGTCTCTTGGGCCTGTCCGGCTGATAACCGAGTCAAGATACGATAATATTGATTCCGGAAGGGACAAAAACCGGATTCAGGGAGCGTTGCGTTTGAACTGGCAAGTTCAGGTGACCGGAAACGGATCGGTGGCCGGACTGATTTCCACCGGAAATTCCTACACTTCACGCTGGGCCGACCTTCGTGATTTCAAGGTTCCCGGTCAACGATTTCCCTTCACGATGAATCTGCGCCATTTGTTCTGGCTCCAGACCGGAGAAAACTGGCGGATTCAGGCCGGAGCCATTCCGAGTGTGAAGGGATTTGTGTCAAGTACCGGTCTGGGGGGCAACGGTTGGATTGATGGAATGCGGGCTGACTATCGTTTTGAATCGCTTACTGCCGAGATGGTGGCCGGGAGTCTGTACGATGTGACCAACCCTAATTTTTTTGAACGCAGAATGCGGGCCAACTATGCGGAAGTGGAACTTTCCTTCAGAACCAGTAAGGTAATCAGTTTTGAAGTATCAGCCGAACAAGTCAACCGGACTACCTATGGCCGAAGTGAATACCGTCACCGGCTGAACGGGTCGGGGCCCGGATGGATCGAATTAACAGCCGAGGCGCTGGTCAATCTTACTGACCGGGCAGGTTCTGTGGGTCTGACTGCTGAAACAGACCTGCTTGCCTGGATCACTCCAGAATGGGAAAACCGGCTGGAATTGTGGGCTTACCTGAACCATACTGATCCTGCCATTGGAACCCGGGGCCGGCTGATGGATGACTTTTATACCACCGGTGGAACAGCTGCCATCGAGTTCGAGGTTCGGCTGAACGAAGAAGGCACCTTGTTCCTTTTCCAGAAATCGACTTTTGCGGATGTTTCACGGTTTGACATTGGCTTGAAACTGGATCTGAAAAAAAACTGATTTCCCGGTGAAACGGAATGAAAGGCGGCTCAACTCTGTTTAAACGGGTTGGACTTGTAAACAGAATTTGGTAAACTGCCCCCATTATGAAAAAATTTGATATTCCCGATATATACCGGTCGGTTATCATTACCCGTGTGAAGGAAATTCAGACAGCCAGGGATCCCCGCCGGCGGAATTTTACGCCGACCCTGCTCGATTTCGGACCGGTCCGGTTTGTAATCCCGCGTCATTTCGGTTTTTGCTATGGGGTACAGAATGCCATTGAAATTGCATACCGTACCATCGAGGAAAACCAGGGAAGACGGGTGTTTTTTCTTTCTGAAATGATTCACAATCCGACCGTGAACACCGATCTGCAGAAAAAGGGAGTCCGTTTTATTTATGAACCCAACGGACGGCAGATAATTCCCCTCGATGAGTTGTCTCCCGATGATATCGTGGTGGTTCCTGCCTTTGGAACCACGCTTGAAATCCAATCTGATCTTGAAAAGCGGGGGATCAATCCATACCGGTTCGATACCACCTGTCCGTTTGTGGAAAAGGTATGGAAAAAAGGAATTGAACTGGGTGAAAAAGGGTACTCCAACGTCATTCACGGAAAGTATAATCACGAGGAAACCCGTGCAACCCTTTCCCATGTATCAAAAGCAGGCCCTGCCGTGGTCATTCTCGATCTGGAAGAAGCCAATTTCCTGGCATCGGTGATCAGGGGCACCCAATCGGTTCAGGCGTTTCAGGATCGGCTGGGAAGTAAGGCAACACCCGGATTTAATCCGGAGACGGACCTTCAAAAATTTGGTGTGATCAATCAGACCACCATGTTGGCCACCGAAACGAAGTCCATTATGGAAGTGCTGAAACAGGCCGTCACCGATCGCTGGGGAACCGCTGAGGTCAGAATGCATTGGGCCGATACCGCCGATACCCTTTGTTATGCCACCAATGAAAACCAGACAGCCACTTTATCGGCTCTGGACCATCCGGCTGATGTGGCGTTTGTGGTGGGTGGCTACAATTCATCTAACACCTCTCATCTTGTTGAGCTGTGTGAACACCGGATGCCCACTTATTTCATTAAGGACCGTACAGAAATCCGGTCAGAAACCAGAATCCATCATTTTGACTGGCGGAATAAAACCTTGCAGGAAACCGCCGGATGGCTTCCTGTAAAAAACCGGATTCCCACCTTTCTGATGAATTCTGGTGCGAGTTGTCCCGATTCTACGCTGGATGGTGTGATTCTCCGGCTGCTCGACTTCTTTCCGGAGCATGCTAAGCCCGAGGAAGTATTGGCCCGCCTTGCCGACCAGAAACCGGTGGCCGAGGCTGGAGGACCGGTCTGATGGACCCCCGGCAAGGGAACTGGATTTGGCTGAGGGATCCGGGTTTACCGGTCCCGTTCGCCTGGTGCGTGTAATCTTCTGTTCAGTCATCCTTCCGATATGGATCTCACCTATTCCTCCGATATCCAGTTTGCACCCGGAATAGGTCCGGAACGTGCGAAAGCACTGCGTCAGGCCGGGATTGAAACCGTGGCTGACTTATTGGGAACCTATCCCCGCCGGTATCTGGACCGGTCTGCAATCTGTAAGATCAGGAATCTGCGGCATCAGACGGGTGTGGTGACTCTGATGGGAACCGTCACCCGTGCCGACCTGATTAAAAACAAAAACCGTGGTCAGCGGTTCTCGGTCATGCTCGATGACGGCACCGGCGTGGTCGAACTCATTTTCTTTCAGGGAATCAATTACCTGAAATCTGTTTTTTCCATCGGGGGATCCTTTGCCGTCTCGGGAAAGCCCGATGTGTTCGGAAGCCGGTTTTCTCTGGTTCATCCCGATTATGATGCGTTGAAGGATGATCAGGATGAACTGCAATTACTGAATACCGGTGGCATCATTCCGCTGTATCCTTCGGGTGACCTGTTGAAACGGATGGGGCTCGATTCCCGAGGATTCCGCCGGACCATTCTGAAGGTCATGGACCGGTTGAACTGGGCCACCGTCAGCGACCCGCTCGATGAGAAGTGGCGGGCCATGGCTGAGGTTCCTGACCGGGCTTCTGCACTGCAGTGGATTCACCGCCCCCAATCGCCAGAGCACTTGCAACTTGCCACCCGTCGGTTGAAGCTGGATGACATCCTGTCTTTTTCACTGGCCATGGAACTGCGAAAACTCCAGACAGAAACCAGTGACCGGGGACTCGCCTTTTCTGCACCCGATCAGTATACCCGTCAGTTTTATCAGGGATTGCCTTTCAAACTCACTCAGGGACAGATCGATGTACTCAGAGACATCCGGAATGATCTGAAGAAGCCGCATCCCATGAACCGCCTGCTTCAGGGGGATGTGGGAAGTGGTAAAACGGTTGTGGCAATGATGTCTATGCTGATGGCGGTCGACAATGGTTACCAGGCAGCACTGATGGCACCGACTGAAATTCTGGCCGAACAACATTATCAGACCATGACTCGCTATCTGAAACCCCTTGGTCTGGATGTGGTTTTGTTAACCGGTGGTCTGAAAAGCGCCGGCAGAACCACCGGAACGGGCATGTTGCAATCGGGACTGGCCCAACTGGCGGTCGGAACCCATGCACTTATCAGCGAGGGGGTTATATTCAAAAACCTGGGACTGATTGTGGTCGATGAGCAGCATCGGTTTGGGGTTCTTCAACGAGCCATGCTGCGCGCCAAGGGGCTGATGCCGCATGTGCTGGTCATGTCGGCCACTCCCATTCCCCGAACTCTGGCCATGACCGTTTATGGTGATCTGGAAGTCAGCCGGATCACCGAGTTACCGTCGGGTCGGCAACCGGTAAAAACCGTGATCATCAGGGATCTGGACCGTCCGCAACTGAACCGCACCATCGCCGATCAGATCAACCGGGGACGGCAGGTTTATTTTGTGTACCCGCTGATTGAAGAATCCGAAAAATCGGATCTGAAAGCTGCCACAGATGCTCACCGTGAAATTTCTGAGTGGTTTCCCGCTTACAAAGTCGGTTTGCTGCATGGCCGGTTACCTGTTCAGGAAAAGGATGAAATCATGGCATCCTTCAAAGCCAACCAGATTCAGATACTGGTTTCCACCACGGTTATCGAAGTGGGGGTAGATGTTCCCAATGCCACCGTGATGATTATTGAGCATGCCGACCGGTTTGGTCTGTCACAATTGCATCAGCTTCGGGGTCGGGTGGGACGCGGAGCCGAGGCCAGCTATTGTTTTCTGGTGATTTCAGATAAACTCACCTCAGAAGCCCGAGAACGGCTGACCACCATGGAGAGAACCAACAACGGATTTGAAATTGCCGAAAAAGACCTGGAAATACGGGGAGCCGGTGATATTCTTGGAACCCGGCAATCGGGATTACCCGACATGAAATTGCTCGATCTGGCCCGGGATTATCCCATCCTGCAACTGTCCGGACAGCTGGCCCGGGCAATTCTGGCCGATGATCCCCACCTCAGAAAACCCAGCCATGCATTGCTTCGCTCTCAGATAGTCACCTCTCATCAAGCCCTGATCAATCTGGCTGAAATTGCCTGACTGATTTCCTTTGTGCAGAGTGGCTGGTTTATAATTAATTATTATCGTATCTTTTTATCCGTAATATAGTTGGGTGGAGTGGTCATGAGACGGTTTCTGTTCCTTCCTCTTACTTTTCTTCTGCTGATTTTTCCTCTTCTGATTGCTGCACAGCCTATTCAGTATGGTCAGAATCCCACGATAAATGGTCTGCTGGAATCCATCCGGTCAGACAGCCTGATCCGCACCGTCCGGGATCTGGAGGCCTTTCAAACGAGATACTGCCTGAATGGGAACCGGTGGGAAGTGGCCGCCTATCTGAAAAAACGTTTTCTGGATATGGGGATCACCGATGTGAAACTCGATTCCTTTGTAATTAACCGGAATGGGACCGCCTACTGGCAGGCCAATGTGGTGGCCACCATTCCCGGAACACGGAATCCTGATGAACTGATGGTGATTGGCGGCCATTACGACAGCATCAACATGAATGATCTGAACCGGGCCCCGGGTGCAAATGACAATGCCAGTGGAACAGCAGGTACGCTTGAACTGGCACGGGTGGTCATGCAAACGGGTTTTAAACCGGATATTACCCTGAAGTTTGTGGCATTTGCAGCTGAAGAGTTGGGATTGTATGGTGGCTATTTCATGGCCAATACTCTGAAAAATCAGGGTAAAAAAGTAAGTCTGATGCTGAACATGGATATGATTGCCGTTGAGCGCCGGTCCAGACCCAACTGGTCGGTTCTTGCGTATTTCTACGGTGCACAGGATACCATGCCGGCAGTGGCGCAGAAATATGCTCCCTTGTATGCAGGGATTCAGGTCGTACCCGATTACAGTGGCAGTTCAGATCACGTTCCCTTTGTCCTGAATGGATTTCCTTCCCTGTTTTTTTTCATTGGTGATTCCGACCCCAATTACCACACCTCTGGTGACCTGCTGTCTGCCTGCAATCCGGACTACATGGAAGAAGTGGTTAAGATAACCGGCGCAGTTATGGTTGGTGAACAATGGCTGCCGAAGCCTGTCAGGAATACGGTGGTGCGCGATGGAGGGGATGGTCAGTCCCTGCATTGTTCCTGGACACCCGGATCAGGCAGACCAGCCAGTTCCTGGGTTGTGAAATTTGAGCAACCCGGCCGTGAGCCCGATTCGGTCGAAACAACCCAGCCTTCGGTCCTGATCACCGGACTCACAGAAGGACAATTCACAACCATCACAATCATTCCCCGCACGGGAGCAGAGGATTTTGGATTCCCGTCACAGGTAACCGGAACACCAGGGACCATTCCCTCTGCTGTCAGTGAGATTGCTGATACTCCGGATCAGACCTCTATTCACCTGACCTGGAAGGCCTCTCCCGAACTGGATGTAACCGGTTACCGCGTTTATCGTTCCGGACTCTTTGAAGAAAAAGGAGATCTGGTTTCCGGTGACCTGATCACCACTACATATTATGAAGATGAGCCCGGATCTACCGATGGGTATTGGTATTACCGGGTGGTTTCGGTGGATGGTGATGGAAATGAAAGCCATGAGGGTGAACCGGTCCGAAGCCGGCTGATTGAACTGAACCCCGGCATCTTACTGGTTGATGAAACGCTGAACGGAACGGGTGTTCTGCTGCAACCCTCCGATGATCAGGTGGATGATTTTTACTCGGAAACCCTGTCTGGCTGGTCGGTGACTTTTCATGATGCCGATGAAATGAAAGGCGCCAAACTGGCTGATTTGGGTCGTTATTCAACAGTGATATGGGTAGGGGACGATCTTGTTGACCAGACCATGGCTTTTGCTGCAGCAGACGATATCGGCTCCTATCTGCAGGCAGGTGGCCATTTTGTATATTCTGGTTATAAGCCTGAGCGTGCCTTTTATGACAACCCATCCAACACGGTTACTCTGCCGGAGGAATCCTTCATGCTGGAAAAACTGGGTGTGAAGGAAATATATCATGTGAACAGCACGTATTTTAATCATGCGGTGGCGGTTGATCCGGGAATGAATGACGTTCATCTGGATTCTTCCAAAACCAAATCGTCTATGAAATACCATCTGAACAACATCACCACGATGCAACCGGCCGAAGGAGCAGAAATATTACAGGTGTACGGCACAGGGTATGCAGATGGGACTGCAGCTGCCAAACTGAAAGGATTACCGGTGGCAATCAGAACCGGAAAGGGACCCGGTTCGGCAGTGGTTCTGACGTATCCGCTTTATTACACCAAACCGGCCGATGCAAAGCTGTTTCTTTCCGCCATACTGAATGATTGGGGCGAAACGGCCCTTGGTGCCGACTTGCCGGATGGGTTGCATGCCGACTGTCTGCATTTGTTTCCTGCCTGGCCGAATCCGTTTAACGGACAGGTTCGTTTGAAGTTTTACAATGGCCATGACCATGCCATTCAGCTGTCGGTCTTTGACATGCTGGGAAGGGAAGTCACCACCCTCGTCCGTGAAGAGTTACCCGCCGGGCATCATCAGATTTCCTGGAATCCGGTTTCGCAGGCTTCCGGTGTTTATTTCTGTGTGTTAAGGGCAGGCAATCAGACCAGTATGATCAAACTGGTGCTGGTAAAGTAAGGTATCTTCAGATCGGTCAACCCGCGCGAATCCTTTTTAAGGAGCACGTGTCCGGAAAAGTCCGGGAACCCGCCATTGTGAGGCAGATTCCCGGTTTTCAACTCAGTGACCGTGTCCTTCATGAAACTCGCCGTATTCAGCCAGTTTATTCAGCATGAAGTCCTTGATTTCATCGCGGCGTTCAGGTGTGCGGGCCTCGAACCGGACGACAATAACCGGCTGTGTATTCGATGCTCTGATCAGACCCCAACCGTCGCCAAACTGAACACGAACTCCATCTATATCAATGACCTGGTGATTGGCTTTAAAGAAAGTGACGGCCTGTTCGACCATTTTAAACTTGATGTCATCATTGGCGACATCAAGACGGGTTTCGGGTGTGGAGAAGTATTTAGGGAACTGATCATGATGGACCGATAAGGGTTCCTTTGAATGGGAAACCAGTTCAATTACACGGGCGCCATCGAAAATGGCATCATCAAATCCATAGTAATTATCGGCAATGAACAGGTGACCGCTCATTTCACCGGCAATAAGTCCGTTGATGTCCTTCATTTTATTTTTGATGAGGGAGTGACCTGTTTTCCACATGACTGGTTTTCCGCCGTGTGCCTCGATGTCTTCGATCAGGCCCTGAGAACATTTTACATCGAAAACGATTTCAGATCCGGGATTCCGTTTCAAAACATCCCTTGAGAGAATGGCGAGCAGCGCATCTCCCCGGATGACACGGCCGAGGTTATCAACCACTCCAATCCGGTCTGAATCTCCATCAAAACCGATTCCCATATCGGCACTGGTTTCCTTCACCTTGGCAATCAGATCGACCAGGTATTTATCCACTGTAGGGTCGGGATGGTGATTGGGAAAACGACCATCGGGCTCGGTGTACAGTTCAATCACTTCACAACCGATGGCTCTGTAAAATTCGGGAGCGATCAGCCCCCCGGTGGCATTGGCGCAATCGGTGACCACTTTCATTTTGCGTCCCAGTTTAATGCGGGACACGATATCGGCCATGTACTCTGGTTTAATGTTTTTTTCGACGACCGACCCTTTGCCGGTTTTGAATTGACCGGATTGGATGAGTTTAAGCAGGTCCTGAATGCGGGAGCCATAAATGGAATTGGTTCCGACCGAAATTTTAAATCCGTTATAATCGGCAGGATTATGGCTGGCAGTGATCATGATGGCGCCATCGACCGGTAATTTGAAAGTGGACCAGTAAGACATCGGTGAGGTGATTTCGCCCAGATCAATGACATGGAGTCCTGCATTGACAAATTCATTCACCACGATATCACGGAATCGTTTTCCACTTAACCGGACATCGCGTCCCACGGTTACTGTTTTACACTGGTGATTCAGAAAGTAGGTGGCCGCTCCTTTTGCCAGCAGAGTCACGGTGGCATCGGTCAGATCTTTGTCAACGATTCCACGGATGTCGTATTCGCGGAAAATTCCCGGGTTGATCATTTGTTATCTCCTGAGTTTAAACGGGTAAAGGTAAACAGTTTCGCTTTCAGTTAAAAACCGGTCTGGCCGATATGCCAAAACTGTACCAACTGTCCGTCGGGAGCATGGGTGATTAATGAAATCAGTCGCGGGTAGAGAAAGAATTATTTTCGGGCTACTTTTGTTCTTTCCCCAAAAACGGAGATCCGGGTTGTGACCAAAGGACAACGACTTTTTCTGATTCTGATGGCCTTGTTCCTCACGTTCCTGATCATGGCTGAAGTGACTGCTTCCAAATTTATTCAGGTTGCCGGATTCACCATGACCATGGGGGTGATTCCATTCCCGGTCACCTTTATCATCACCGATCTGCTGAACGAGTACTATGGCCGCCGGGGTGTCCGGTTTGTTACCCTGGTGGGTATGGTCATGCTGGTTGTGGTTTTTGCCCTGATCATGATTGATGTGAATATTCCGGCTGCCCCGAATTCACCCGTATCTGATGAGGCATTCCGCATGGTTTTTGCGAATTCGGGGATGGTGATCATCGGGTCGATGATTGCGTACCTGATCGGGCAAATGATCGACATACAGGTATTCTATCTCATCAGAAAGGGAACCGGTAACCGCCATATCTGGCTGCGGGCCACCGGTTCTACCATCGTCTCACAACTGGTGGATTCGCTGGTGGTGTTGTACATCGCCTTTGGCTCACAGATGGCTCTGTCAGAACTGACCTCAATCGGGCTGACCAACTACATTTATAAATTTTTAATTGCCTTATCGATTACACCTGTCATTTACTTCGCGCACTGGGCGGTGGACCGGTATCTGGGTGATGAAGCCAGATTTCTGACAGAGACGGCGCGTGACGACAAAAGTTTTGAACTGATTCCCTGGAAACGACCATGAGTTTACATCCTGTCCGATTAAGCTATATAGAAAATCCCTACCTGAGAACACGCCGGAAGACCCACGAGGTCCTGGTTGGCGGCATCGGGATTGGTGGCAACAACCCCATCCGGATTCAATCCATGACCACCAGCGATACCATGGATACAGCAGGTACCGTGGAACAGGTCCGCAAACTGATTGAAGTGGGATGTGAAATTGTGCGGATCACCGCACCAAGCATCAAGGATGCCGAGAATCTGAAAAACATCCGCGACGAGATGAAACGGCAGGGATTATCGGTGCCGCTGGTGGCCGATATTCACTTTACCCCGAACGCTGCAATGAAGGCAGCTGAGTTTGTGGATAAAGTGCGGATTAATCCGGGAAATTATGCCGACCGGAAAAAATTTGAAGTCAGGGATTATACTGAATCCGAGTATCAGGAAGCATTGGATTACATCCACGAAAAATTTGCCCCGCTGGTGAAGAAGTGCAAGGAAAATGGCGTGGCCATGCGGATCGGGACCAATCACGGGTCGCTGTCTGACCGGATCATGAACCGGTATGGTGATACCCCGGAAGGCATGGTGGAATCCGCTCTGGAGTTTTTGCGGGTAGCCGAGTTGTACGATTACCGCAACATTGTGCTTTCAATGAAATCGAGCAATACACAGGTTATGATTCAGGCCTACCGGTTGCTGGTTGCCCGAATGAACGGTCTGGGAATGACCTATCCGTTACATCTCGGTGTGACCGAGGCGGGCGATGGCGAAGATGGTCGCATCAAATCGGCTATCGGAATTGGTGCTCTGCTTGAAGATGGAATCGGAGATACCATCCGGGTGAGTCTGACCGAGGATGCCTGGTATGAGATACCGGTAGCGCGTGCCATAGCGGCCACTTATCAGTCACCGCAAACGAAAAAATATGCCATCAGAATGGAATCGGATACCGTCCGGGATTTCATGGATTTTACCCGGAAACCGTCCGATCAGGTGAAGGGTAACCGGTTAAATCTCGGAGAAAAAGGATTGATCCGTGCCGGGGTTTCCCTCGATTCACTTCCTTCTCCGGAAGATTTTGTTGCCTTGCTGACCGAACACGGACCTTCCGGACCGGGTGATGAACCCGTGCTGGAAATGATTGAATTTCCGGTAAGAAACGAAGCCGATGTACTGGATGTGTTTCAGCTGGCCGCCCAAAGCCGACGCCTCCCTGTTGTGCCCGAAATGGGAATCCGGGTTGAAAATCCCGATCTGGTTCCGGCGCATCTGCCTTATCAGATCCGGTTTATAAACTGGGTTCTGACCGATGAAGATGTATTGGCTGGTGCCGCCCGTTACCGGGTGACCGACCGGCCTCTGATTCTGACAGTCAGGCAGGGGAACTGGAACTGGTCGGGTGTGCTGCAGGATGTGATTGACATTCTGAAACAGAACGGGGTGACTTCGTTGCTTTTATCGGGTGAAACCGATGATTCCTGGATCAGTTTTTATCGGGAACTGATCGAGTGCCGTCACCTTACCGGAGAGGAAATGCCGCTGGTTCTTTCCCTTTCATCACCCGGATTATCCGGAGACGATGTGCTGGGTTTATCGGTCAGGGCCGGTTCCATGCTGACCGATGGTTTCGGAGATCTGGTTCTGCTGGGCGGACCTGCTTCCGCGGGTGACAAGAAACGGGTCATGTTCAACATTCTTCAGGCAGCCCGTCAGCGGACCGTGAAAACCGAGTATATTTCCTGTCCATCCTGTGGACGCACATTGTTCAATCTTCAGTCCACCACTGAGCGGATCAAATCGAAAACGGGTCATCTGAAAGGGGTTAAAATTGCCATCATGGGCTGTATCGTGAACGGTCCCGGTGAGATGGCAGATGCCGATTTCGGATACGTCGGATCGGGTCCGGGAAAAATTGACCTCTATGTTGGCAAAGAACTTGTGAAAAAGGGGATACCGCAGGAACAGGCCGATGAAACCCTGATTGATCTGATCCGGGACCATGGAAAATGGGTGGAGGCCTGAGGAAAGGAGACAGGAGACAGAATTCAGAATTCAGAATTCAGAATTCAGAATTCAGAATACGGAATACATCCTGTCAATAAACACGGGGACCTGAATGTGGAATGACTCCATCTCCGCCGGAGAGGGAAAGGGGAGAGGGTCTATTTCCTGTTTTTTGCTGGAAAAACAGGCATTTTTTGCAGGCAGTCATTCCTGGTGTTGTAAGTCGGGCACTGATGGAGAAGCGGAATATTATTCCCTGTAAGTTGGCCTCCGAGCATCCTTTGCATTCAGAGATCCCGGCCTGCGCCGGGATGACATCTGATCATGGGTTCAACTGATTTCTGATCACTCGTTTCTGATTACTGGAAAAACCCTTGTTCCTTCCCCGACTTCATCGGGGTAAACTTTCACCTCAGGGTCCGGGTTTTTTCAACACCATTCACTTGTTTAAACTGATCACAGGTTTCTGTTCTCCTTGCAGGTTTTTTCTCAACACCGATTTCCACCCACCTTTCTTCTCAACTTCCTGATTAACTTTATCAATTTGATAAAATTCTTATTGATTTAGTAAACACCTACCTGACTAAAGAAACCCTTTGCGGATCTTTCTGCGGTTCTGCATGCTTTTTTTGGCTGTTCTTAAAATCAGGTAGCTCGGCACAATTCCTGCATAGCTTACGTGTGGTGAAAAGTAACCAACTATAAAAACAAGGTGAATTGTGGAAAAAACCTGGGTTTGTCTCGGCGTGGATATTGGTGGAACGACCACCAATTTTGGCTTTGTCGATATGTATGGAAAGGTTCATTATGAAGCCTCGTTTCCCACCCGGGCTTTCGAACCAGGTGAATTGCATCTGGAGCGGCTCCATTACTCCATTGAGGAGGCCTGGGACCGGATGCATGCCACTTATTCCCTTGAGGGAATCGGGATCGGGGCTCCGAATGGAAATTTCTATCAGGGTACCATCGTTAATCCGCCCAACCTGAATTGGGGAACCATTGAGTATGCTGAAAAAATGAAGCAATGGTATTCTGTTCCCATCCGCCTGACGAATGATGCAAATGCTGCCGCTTTTGGCGAGTTACAATTCGGAGGGGCACAGGGGCTCAGAGATTTCATGGTCATTACGCTTGGTACCGGTTTAGGCAGCGGAATTGTGGCCAATGGTGATATGATTTATGGGTTTGACGGGTTTGCGGGTGAAGTGGGGCATACCGTGGTGATCAGAGGTGGTCGCCAGTGCGGGTGCGGTCGCCGCGGATGTCTGGAAACATATGCGTCTGCCTCGGGCATCAGACGGACAGCCGTTGAACTGATGGCAGATTTAAACATCACCAGTGAACTGAGGGCCATTCCGTTTACCGATCTTAATGGAAAGCGAATTGCTGAAGCCGCTCAGAATGGTGATGAGCTTGCTCTGGAGGCCTTTAAACGAACAGGCGATATTTTGGGAATGGGTCTGGCCGATGCAGTGGCCTATACGGCACCGGAAGCCATTATCCTGGTAGGAGGATTGGCAAAGGCAGGTGATCTGATTCTGAAACCAACCCGTGAATCCTTTGAAGCCCATGTTCATTCTCTCTGGCGGAATAAAATAAAAATTAAACTCTCCGGCTTAGCCGATGGAAATATTGCCATCCTGGGCGCTGCTGCCCTGATCTGGCGGGAAATTGCTGATTAAATGAGGAAACTGATGATAAATCGACAAAGGTTAGTCACCTGCCTGCTTGCCATTTCATTTTTGTCCTGCACAGCAGGGCCGGCCGAAGCCCAATCTGATCTGACAGATAATAAGGCCACAACTGAAACCCGTGCACTATTCACCAATCTGAAGGCCCTCTCTGGAAAAGGAATTTTATTCGGGCATCAGGATGCCACTGCCTACGGGATGACCTGGGATGCAGAGGAATTCCGGTCGGATGTAAAGGATGCGGTGGGTAAATATCCCGGCATGTTTGGCTGGGAAATTGGCAAGCTGGAACACGGCAATTGGTATAATATTGATACGGTTTCCTTCAAACTGATGAAGAAGTGGATCATTGAAGCGTATAAACGGGGGGGCGTGAACACCGTTTCCTGGCACCCCGACCATCCGGTTACCAGGAAAACGGCCTGGGATGTGACCCCCGCCCTGTATGCCATTCTTCCCGGTGGCGAGAAACATGACTTGCTAAAACTCTGGCTTGATCGGGTGGCTTCCTTTTTTCTATCTCTGAAAACAGAAGACGGAACGTTGGTTCCGGTTATTTTCAGGCCATGGCATGAAAACGAAGGAAACTGGTTCTGGTGGGGTGTGAATGTCTGTACGCCCGAAGAATATATCGCGCTCTGGAAGTTTACCGTAACTTACCTGAGGGATGTGAAGGGTGTTCATAACCTGATTTATGCATACAATTGGGGCAAGATCCCTGATGAAGCCACCTGGCTGAGCCGGTACCCGGGTGATGACTTTGTTGATATCATTTCGGTGGATTATTACAACGAGATGACTCCGGACCGGATTAAACAATTGAGTCTGATGGTCCGGATTGCTGAAAAGCGCGGTAAAATTCCGGCTCTCGCTGAAGGTGGGTCCAACATGATCAAGGATCCGGTTTTCTGGACCGAAAAATGGCTGAATCCCATCCTCGCCGACCCGTATGCCCGTCGGATAACCTACATGCTGGTCTGGAGAAATGCCGATTACGGACATCATTTCGGGCCTTATCCCGGACATCCGTCGGTTCCTGATTTTAAAAAATTTGAAGCAGATCCCATGACCTTGTTTCTGGAAGATCTGCCCGCCATGTATCAATAATGAAACCGGTTTACCTTGTTCCGGCCATTGTTATCGGGTTGGTGATCCTGAGTCCGGTTGGACTCAGGGCCCAGCCGGATGAACCGCTCCGTGTGGCCTGCATAGGCAATTCCATCACACAGGGCAGCAACGATGCTTCAGCCTACCCGCAACAACTGGGCAGCCTGCTGGGGAGCGGTTATTCGGTTAAAAACTTCGGGGTTGGAAGCCGGACCCTGTTAAACAAAGGTGATTTTCCCATTCGTAAGGAAGCGGCTTATCAGAACGCGCTGGCCTTTAACCCACATATTCTGATTATCAAACTGGGAACGAATGATACCAAACCCCAGAATTGGATCTACCAGAACGAGTTTGTTTCCGATTACCTGCAAATCATCGGCGAGTTCAGGGAAGTCAATCCGCAGATTCAGATTTATGCTTGCCGGCCGGTTCCTGTTTTTCAGGATGGTTTCGGAATTTCCGGTGCTATTCTCCTGAATGAATTGCTCCCCAAAATCGATTCAGTCATGCAGATGGCCCGTGTGGAGACCATCGATTTTTATACAGCAATGCTGGATAAAGAAGGATGGTTTACTGATGGGATTCATCCGAATACAAACGGGTATGCTTTCATGGCCGGTGTTGCAAGAGATTCCATTTTGTCATCCCCTTCCGGCTATATCCGCTGGTTTACTTCATCGGCAAAAGCTGCTGAATTGAATGAAAATATCACCATTAACTGGCTGACCACACCCGGTTCTGCGCCGAAGGTGAATGGTGTGCCTGTTGAAGAGGCCGGCACGGTTAACATCACCCTTTCCTCTGATACCACTTTTACCCTTATCACTGCAGGGGAACACCCCGATACCGCACGGCTTTTTCTGAGGTTTCTGGCGCCCGGAACGATCACCTCTTTCACGGTTTTTCCACGCTATCTGGATCTTGGCTATCAGGATTCGGCCCTGATTTCCTGGACAACCGCAACCGGGTCGGCGGTGCTTATAGATGATAAAACGGTTGAATCCGATGGTTTCATGTGGGTAAAGCCGGATTCCACCACTCATTATATTCTTAAAGCAACGGGTCAGGTGACCACAACCGATACCATCACCGTATTCAGGTTACCATCCGACCAAATCAACCGGGCCTATCAGCGACCTGCAAAAGCATCATCCACGGTCCGTTTGTCCGATCCATCACTTGGGGTGGATGGCCTTGATTCAACCTTCTGGGAAGCAGGCGCAGGGATTTCGCCCTGGTTTCAGGTCGATTTCGGGAAAGCATATCAGATAAAGACTGTCCTGATTAACTGGGGGTCGGTTCATGCAACCAGTTATAATCTGCAAGGGGTAACCACTTCCAACCAATTAAAAAACATCAGGGCCGGAATCACTTCAACGGGTGGCATTGACAGCATTTCCGGATTAAGTGGTGAGTTCAGATACCTTCGGGTTCTCAGTCTTGGCTCATCTGTTCCTGGTGCCGGAATCCAAATACATGAACTGGAAGTCTTTGCACATCCGGTTACTCCGGTTTCGGTTGAATCAGGAAGCTCACAACCAGATCGGTTTGTGGTAGGTGCACCCTATCCGAATCCGTTTAACCCGGAAACATCTATTCCGCTCCGGCTTCTTCATTCAGGCACCATTTCCATCCGCCTGTATTCGGTGACCGGGCAGCTTGTGTTTATGGATCAGATAACACGCCCGGCTGGTCAGTCTGTTTATCATCTGAATGCAGGTCAACTGGCATCCGGATGGTATGTGGCCGTGTTTCAGGCCGGAAATCAGGTCAGAACTCAACGACTGCTTCTGGTCAGGTAGCCGGTGTTTTCCCAATCAGTGTATCACATTTTATTCACTCAATCCGGATTGATTATGAAATTCACAACGACTGCCTTCCTGCTTCTCCTTGCCTGCTCGTCGGTTTCCGTTGCCGGCGACCACGGTTTCTCTGGCAACATCATTAAACGGAAAGGGGATATTCTGGTGGATGGTGACAAGGAATTCCGGTTTTTCGGACTGGCCGCACCGAACATACAGCAGAATGAATCACAGATACGGAAAGACCGGGCTAACCGGTTTCCTGATGAATATGAAATACGGGATATCCTCGATGGAATCAGACGGATGGGGGGGCTGGCGACGCGAACCTTTTCTCTCTCGGTTTATACCCCTGAAGATAATGGCATGCCGGTTTACATCACGGCCCGGAGAACCTATAACGAAGAGGCCTTTCAGTGTCTGGACCGGGTGATTGCGCTGGGTCATGAATACAACGTCCGGATGATCATTCCGTTTATTGCCTCCCAGTCCTTTGGTGGAATACGAGGGGTGGATGAATTTTCGGCGCTTTCCGGAAAACCAAAAGGATCGTTCTGGACCGACGAAGAAGTAAAGGCCGATTTCCGGCATTTTCTGGATTTCATACTGAACCGTCGGAATACGGTTAACGGACTGTTGTATAAGGAAGATCCGGCCATTCTGTGCTGGCAATTGGGAAATGAATTTGGTAGCTATCCCGGTGACCGGGGTTTAAAATGGGACGATTGGTCTCCGAAAATTCTGGCCTGGAGCAAGGAGATGGCGGCCTACATCAGGAAAGTGGATCCCAATCACCTGATCATGGAAGCCGGTGGTGCCGACCGCAAGGATTTTCTTGAGGATCCGAACATCGACATTATCAGCGATCACCTGTACGAATACTGGAACAAGATGGGCGGAAGGCCCTGGCAACTGGCTCCCTTTGCAAAGCAGGGAAGAGCAGAATGCAAGGGAAAGAAACCGCTCATGGTCGATGAATTTGGTTTGGGTGGTATTGAAAACCTGCGTGAGCTCATGAAAACAATCCGTGAGGAACAGATTGTGGGTGGACTGATCTGGAGTATCCGCAGTCACCGCCGCGATGGGGGATGGTATTATCACAATGAAGGCGGAACGCCGGTGAATTCCTACCACGTGCCTGGCTTTCCTGCCGGATTTATCTATGAGGAAATCCGCACACTGGATCTGCTTCGTCAGGAAGCCTATGCAATCCGCGGATTGCCTGTTCCTGCCGTTGATAAGCCTTCTCCTGCCCCTATTCTGATGAAACACGGGCATGGGTTTACCTGGCGTGGTTCTACGGGAGCCAGTTCATACACCATTGAACGAGCTGAAAAACCTGCTGGTCCGTTCAGTGTGTTGCGTGATGGACTTCATGATTCCATTCTGCAGGACGTGACGAAATGGGAATACAGTCCCGAGGCATCAGAAGCACTGATTTTATACACCGATGAAACAGCCGTTGCCGGTAAAACTTACTACTACCGGATTAAAGGAGTGAATCAATCGGGTGACAGCGGATACAGCCCTGTTATGGAGGTGACCCGATGAGTCATTATCTGCCTTCCTCTGACCGGTATGATTCCATGCCCTACCGCCGGTCGGGAAAATCTGGTCTGGTTTTGCCAGCCATTTCGCTGGGTTTATGGCACAATTTCGGTGGCTATGATTTGTATGAGACCGGAAGGGCCATGGTCCGGCGTGCCTTTGACCTGGGAATCACCCACTTCGATCTGGCAAACAATTACGGACCGCCCCCGGGTTCAGCAGAGGAAAACTTCGGACGGATTCTGTCTGCGGATTTTAAACCGTACCGCGATGAACTGGTCATCAGCACAAAAGCCGGTTATGACATGTGGCCGGGGCCGTATGGCAATTTCGGCTCGCGGAAATATCTGCTTGCCAGTCTGGATCAGAGTCTGAAGCGGATGGGTCTGGATTATGTGGACATTTTTTACCATCACCGCCCGGATCCCGACACACCTGTGGAAGAATCGATGATGGCGCTTGATCAGGCCGTGCGGCAGGGAAAAGCATTGTATGCTGCCATTTCCAACTATCCGGCCGGTAAAGCAGAAGAGGCGATTTCCATTCTGAAATCACTCGGGACCCCATGTCTGATTCATCAGGCGCGGTATTCCATGTTTGACCGGTGGGTGGAAGGCGGCCTGCTCGATGTTCTGGCCAAAACCGGAACTGGTTTGATTGTGTTTTCGCCTCTTGCACAGGGATTGTTGACCGATAAATATCTGAAAGGTATCCCGGAAGATTCCCGTGCAGCCAAAGCACATGGTTACCTTCAGACCAGCACCATCACGCCGGAAAAACTGGAAAAAATCAGGAAACTGAATGAAATAGCCATTCAACGCGGACAGACCCTTGCCCAGTTGGCCATCGCCTGGCTGTTACGGTCGCCGGTGGTGACATCCGTACTGATCGGAGCCAGTAAAACCAGTCAGATTGATGATTGTGTGGCATCGGTAGCTGCCGGTAGCCTTACCGATGCAGAACTGGCGTCGATTGAAACAATCTTGCGGCTACCCGGATGAGAAATCGCTCTTCCTTAACCCGTCATTGGCTTTTCATTGTTGCCGTTGCATTGCTGTTGCCTGTTTTGGGATTTACACAGACCGACATGAATGTGGCACTGAACCGGGCGGTGTGGCAGTCGGGAGCAGCCGACTATGATCACACGGGTCATCTGACCACCGATCCCTGGCCTTCCACTTACTGGAAATCCAAAACGAGTGAGGGATGGATTTACACCGATCTGGGTTCAATCACCCCGGTTTCATCGGTGATGATCGGGTGGGGAAACGAACAGCCGGAATCGTTCAGGATTGAAGTATCCGGCAAGGGACATCCGAATCAACCAGAAGAGTGGATTTCTGTCGGAACCCAAAACAGGGTGTCGGGGAAAACGGATTCCGTACGCTTTTCGGAGGTTCCTGCGAGATTTGTGCGGATTTCCCTTTCCGGTTCTTCCCGGCATCCGGAAATTCATACGCTGAAGGTGTATGGAAAACCTGTCAGACCCTCCATCCGACCGACGGGAAAAGTCAGATTCACCAGCAATGGGCCCGAGTTGAACGGTTCGGTCTGGCAGGTGAAGCGGGAGTCATTTATCCGGGCAGATCGGGTACAACTATCGACACCAGGTTTTTTTGAAGAAGATTGGATACCTGCAACCGTTCCCGGGACGCCGCTAACCGACTACCTGGCTGCAGGTGCCATTCCCGATCCGGTATTTGGCGATCAGCAGCTGATGATTTCGGATTGGTTTTTTACGGCTCCGTTCTGGTACCGGACTGAATTTGAATCTCCCAAAGCCTGGAAAAATAAACTGGTTTGGCTGCATCTGGATGGAATTAACTGGAAGGCGGAAGTTTGGGTCAACGGCGGGTTAGCCGGACGGGTTGATGGCGCCTACATCCGCGGAAAAATGGAGATCAGCCGGTTGGTCACACCTGGAAAACGGGTGGCCATCGCCATCCGCATTCAGCCCAATGACAATCCGGGAGCAGTAACCGAGCAACACTTGAATGATCCGGATGGCAATGGAGGAATCATCGGACTCGATAGCCCCTCTATTCTGGCCAGCATCGGTTGGAACTGGATGCCTACCATTCGCGGACGGAATGCAGGAATTTGGGCACCGGTCCGGATCGAAACCACCGATGGAGTCACACTATCCGATCCACTTATTATCACCGATTTTGATCTTCCGGATACCAGTCAGGTCAACATTCAGACAGCCATCACGGTTACCAATCATGGCACCACTTCCTGGGCCGGTGAGCTAACCGGGCAGGCATCCCATTTCCGATTTACCATTCCCCTGTCCCTGAATCCTGGTGAAAGCAAAGTGATCCGTGCCGACCCGGGAAAACACCCGGCTCTTAAGGTTCAGAATCCACCGCTCTGGTGGCCCAATGGATATGGAAATCAGCCGTTGGACACGCTGGTTTTTTCTGTAACCGGTAAAAGCGGTCTCTCAGATCGGAAACAGGTGGTATTTGGTTATCGTGAGTTCAGTTACCTCTACGAATATTCCCATCTGCGATTACAGATTAACGGGGTTCCCCTGATCATTCGTGGTGGAAACTGGGGCATGGCTGAATCGATGATGCGGTACTCCGATACCGATTTTAACCGGGCCGTCCGCCTGCATAAGGAAATGAATTTCAACATGATCCGCAATTGGGTCGGCATGATCGGAAACGATGCCTTTTATAATGCCTGTGACCGGTACGGCCTGTTAATCTGGGATGATTTCTGGCTGGCCAATCCGGTGGATGGTCCGCATCCTGCCGATGAAAATCTGTTCATGGCCAATGCACGCGATAAAGTCCTGAACCGCCGGAACCGGGCATCCGTGGCATTGTGGGTGGGTCGGAATGAAGGATATCCGCCTGCCATACTGGATTCTGCCTTACGTGTTCTGCTGCAGGAAACCGATCATACCCGGCACTACCTGTCCAGTTCGGCTGACCGGCCGGTTACCGGTCTGGGTCCGTATGAAAACAAAAGTCCCGACTGGTATTTCGAAAACCGGGGAACCAGTTTTCACAGTGAACAAGGCATTGTGGCCCCGCCTGTGCTGGAAAGTTTTCAGGCCATGATGCCGGAACGCTTTCTCTGGCCGGTAAATGACATGTGGGGGAAGCATGACTGGACTCAACCGCGTGTGCGGATTTACCAGCGGGACATGGATTCCCTTTACGGAAAGCCGGTTAATCTGAAGGATTTTACACGCAAGGCCTGGTTTATGAACATGGAAGGTCCGAAAGGAATGGTGGAAAGCTGGCAATATCACCGGGGGCCAGGTGTGTTGCTTTGGATGTCACATCCGGCCTGGCCATCCCTGATCTGTCAGACCTATGACTACTGGCTCGAACCCACATCGGCTTTTTTTGCCATGAAAACGGCCTCCTCTCCCCTGCATCTGTTTATGCACCCTTCGCATGGGACGCTTCATGTTTCAAACAATTTACAACGACCCTTGGTAGATGGAGTGATCGAGGTGCTGGTGGTTGATTTATCAGGCCGGATTGTTTCCGAATCCACCCATCCGATAACTGCTGAAAAAAACATGACTGCATCCGTTTCGGGACTTCATTTGAAGTATGATGGAGAGGCCACCCGGTTCATCCGGCTGCGGTTGCTTTCAAAAGCAGGTGAAGTGCTGGCTTCCAACTTTTATTGGCAGAAACGACCGGATGGACATTACCGGGATCTGGCATCCATGGGTCAGACAAGCATTCAGGTATCTGCATACCAGACCGGTAAGCGTGGCCAGGGAAAAATTAAGATTAAAAACACAGGTTCAGCAGTGGCTCCGATGGTCCGGTTTTCCCTGATTGACGGAAAGACAGGTGAACGGGTTTTACCGGTTTTCTGGTCAGACAATTTCATTGGCCTGATGCCCGGAGAAAGCCGTGAAGTGACCATGGATCTGGAATCTGATATCAGTCCTGAATTCAAACTCAAGGTTGAAGGATGGAATGTGGAAGACCGATTGATTCCCTTAACCGAGCATTTAAAGGAAACCCCATGAAAACGCCTCATATTCTTTTAATTAACCTGCTGGTCTTTCAGATCGGAGAGGCCCAGATTCCGGTTGACTACAAGGGAACGACCTGGCGCGATTCGTTGGGAAACGGCGGGCCCCAAGCCATTCCGGGTCGGGTGGAGCTGGCGTTTTATGATCTCGGCGGAGAAGGCGTTGCCTACCACGACACCACACCCACAAACGATGGCTCTGCTTTAAACCGGACACCCGGTCATCACCGGCCCGGAGTACCGGCCTCAATTGCCTTTTTCAGGGAAAACGAAGGGGTTGATATCAGTTATACCAAGGATTGGGCCGATTTCAACCATCCGAATCCGGTCGATCCGAAGGTGAATCAGTTATATATCGGCTGGCAGGAAAATGGGGAATGGACGAATTACACGGTCGATGTGAAAGTCCCGGGACGTTATAAGATCATCACGGTTTATGGCAACAAGGATAATCAGTCCGAATTGTGGTTAAATGGTGCAAAAGCCGTTCAGCTTTCCTTGCCGGTTGATACCGGAAACTGGCATATCTGGACTCAGGCCACGATCGGAGAAATGGTTTTTCCTGCAGCGGGTCTACAACTTCTGACCCTGAAGTATAATCAGGGTGCTAATCTGGCCTATCTCGATTTTGTGTTGATTGAGGCCCTTTGACGTTTCATTCTAAAACACAGTAATCCGATCAATTTCCGGAATTGAACACAACCAAATCAGAAAACAGACAGGGTAAGTTATGACCAGACGGTTTTTAATCCTGCTTACAGCCCTACTGGTAACGACTCAGTTACCGGCCGTTACCCATCCCAAACTGGTGACTCCATCGAATGGAAAAGTGTTGTCAACCAACATGCCGATTCTGAGTTGGACACCGGTTTCCTGTGACCGTTACGAGGTTTTTATCAATGACCGGTTAATGGCAGCATTGCCTTCTGCCGATCATTCCACGGTGCCCTTTGCGTTGTCATTTGGCACACACCGGTGGAAAGTGGTGGCCGTTACCGGAGACAAACGCATCCAGTCAGAGACTTTCACCTTTACAGTGGATGACCTGCCGCTCTCTGAGGTCCCTTCCACTGCCACCTTGCTTCGGTACAACTGGCGGGTTGCACCGGTTTCTGAAATATCCGTTTCCGGTATGGAACTCACGACCACTGACTTCACCGGGAAAGAATGGCAGCCAACCACCCTTCCGGCAACGGTCCTGACGGCTTATGTTCGAAACGGTGTGTATCCGAATCCGGTTATTGGGATGAACAATATGCTGATTCCCGATATGAATGATGATTATAACCGGGAAAACGGCTTACTGAAATACAGTCACCTGCCGGGAAAAAATCCATGGAACCGGCCTTACTGGTATGTGACCTCGTTTGACTGGTCTGGCGGACAGCCCGGAAAACGCTTCTGGCTGAACCTGGGAGAAATCAATTATAAAGCCGGAATCTGGCTCAACGGTACACAAATCGCGGGTCCTGAAGAGCTCATTGGAATGGAAAGAACATTCCGGATTGAGGTGACTGCTTTGCTGAAACCGGGTGAAAAAAACAGGATGGCCATCATGATCTGGCCTCCCGACCAACCGGGTAAACCGGCTCCTGATCCGGTTACTCCGCTGGCCGATCCCGGAACCAACATGGCAGATGGGATGATCAGTAAGAATTATACCAAATGGGATGTTTTGGGGTGGGATTGGCAACCGCCGGTTCGTGACCGTGACATGGGTATCACTGAGGATGTATGGATTGACAGCAGCGATGATCTGCTGCTGGAAGATTTGTACGTGACCTCCCGGCTATTTCTTCCGGATACCAACCGCGCTGATCTGATGGTATCGGCCCGTCTGGTTAATGCCGGGAAAACCGCTCTTGCCGGAAATGTGAATCTGACTGTAACAGGACCGGGGCTCGCACTGATGGTTTCTGCACCCTATTCTGTCAGCCCGGGAGAAAGCAAAACAGTTGAATTTTTTCCCTCTGACTTTCCCTCGCTGAAACTGAAGGGAATCAGGCTTTGGTGGCCTGCCGGATATGGAGGACAACCCCTTTATCATGTCAGTCTGGATGCACGGACCACAACAGGTGATCAGGCCACTGTTTCTCATCGGTATGGATTCCGGCAGGTGGAAACCTTTATCGGAAGGAAGGAACGGGTTTTCAGGATCAATGGACGGGATATTTATCTGAAAGGTGGCAATTGGGTCATTGATATGATGCTCAACTGGACGGCCTCCCGATACCGTCATGAAATTGAACTAACGAAACATGCCAATCTGAATATTCTTCGTGTATGGGGACCCACCGGCGTGGCGCCGAAACCATTTTATCAGGCAGCGGATGAAATGGGAATTCTGCTCTGGCAGGATTTTCTGAATGACTTCTGGGGAACGTTTAAAAACACACCCGGGTACCAACCCGACGAGTCGTTATTTAAAACAGCCACAACCGGCATAGTGAGAAAATACCGCAACCACCCTTCACTGATCATGTGGTGCGGTGGAAATGAAGGTCCGAATCCGAGAGAGGACCTGATAGTGAATACGATTCTGAAACAGGAAGATTCCCGTTCTGGCCGTTTTTATCTGAAACAATCCGATGGGGATGGATTGCATGGTGGCGGACCGTATCACACCATGGAACCCTGGCAGTATTTTATCCACCCGAAACTGAACGGTTTTTCAAGTGAAATTGGTCCCAGTGGACTCCCTGAAGTGGAGCAGGTCAGACGTTTCATGCCGGAAAGGGGACAGAACTGGTTACCGGGCAGATTTCCGCTGGATGGTACCTGGGCTTTCCATGATGCCAATGACTGGCCGGGTGAGGATACGCGAAAATTCACCGCATATGATAACCAGTTAAGACACTATTACGGTTCGCCAGACACCTCGAACGCCGAAGCCGGGTTTGCCGATTACATCCGCAAGGCTCAGATCATCAACTATGATGTTTACAGGGCGTCGATTGAATCCATCAACCGGCAGTTGTGGTCGAACTCGAGCGGGATTCTTCTGTGGAAATCCAATTCGAGCTGGCCAAGTCTTGCCTGGCAGATTTATGACTGGTATCTGCATGCTCATGCCGGATTTTATGCAACCCGGCTTGCAGCGGGTATGCAGCATATCCAGTTAAACAGAGATGACCGTTCTGTCTCCTGGCTGAATGGTTCCGGGTCACCAGCCAATCCGGTTGAGATTACGGCCACCGGTTATACTAAGGATGCAAAACCAGTATGGAACAAACAGGTGTCGGTTCGGGTGAATTCGAATGGTGTGACCCTTACCGGAATCACCATTCCGGAACAGCAGGAGATAACCTGGTTGAAACTCACCGGTACCGGAGAGAACAAATTGGTACTTGCTCAGAATTTTTACTGGCTCGATCCCAAAAATGATTTCAGGTTCCTGGCTGTCCTGCCTGAACCAACCATCTCGATGAACGTAGCGAAGACCCGGACAGCCGATGAAAACCATTATCAGGTGACACTCACCAATACGGGAAAAACCGTTGCATTTATGGCTCGCCTTCAGGTGGTCAGTGCAGAAAGTGATGTTGAATTCACTCCTGTTTTCTGGTCTGATAATTACCTGTGCTTACTTCCGGGTGAAAGAAAAACAGTAACGGCAAGGATCTATCACGCAGACCAGACCGCCGATGCCAGAATCCGGCTGACCATGGTGGGTACAAACCGGGTCTGGTATCAATAAATGAAAAGGAAACGGTCGGGTATGAAACCATTTTTTAAAACCATTTTACTGTTGGGCGGAGTGCTTCTATCCTCCGGACTTCATTCTCAGCCTTTGGTGAATCCCAACGCTACACCGGCTGCGAAGGACCTTAAAAAATTCCTCGATATGGTTTATGGTCATAAAATAATTGCCGGGCAGATGGATGAAGGGTATCTGCAGTACATCAGGGATAACACCGGTGGAAAAGAACCAGCCATGATGGGATATGATTTTAACGGCCTTTCACCCGGGCAGGGCGGAAACAACGATGCAGCCAAGGCCATTAAATGGGTCAAGGAAAAAGGTGGCATTGCCCAGTTTCAATGGCATTGGAATTCGCCGGATGGGAAAGGGGATTTTTATTATAAAAATTTTGACCTGACCGCTGCACTGGCAGATACCGGCAGCGCCAATTACAAGGCCATCATCCGGGATATTGACCGGGTGGCAGTGGAAATGAAGAAAATGCAGGATGCGGGCATCGCCATTCTCTGGCGGCCTCTGCATGAAGCCGAAGGAGCCTGGTTCTGGTGGGGAATGTCTGGCGGAGAGTCCTGTAAAAAACTCTGGAATCTGATATACGACCGGCATACCCATTACCACAAACTGAACAATCTGATCTGGGTCTGGACCAGTTACGGGACGACCAAGCCCAACTGGTATCCGGGCGATTCAACCGTTGACCTGATTGTCTGGGACTATCCTGATTATGGGACCAATGGCAGCTGGAAACAGTACAACCAATTATTTGGTGGCAAGGGGAAATTGTTTGGAATCGGTGAGGATGGAACACTGACCAATCCGGATATTTTAACCACCCAGGGCTGGCTGTATTTTCTCACCTGGGCGTACATGGTACTCGATACCGATCAGCATAAGGATGGAAAAAATTCACGTGACTGGCTGAATCAGGTTTATAACGATCCCAGGGTCATCACCCTCGACCGCATGTCCTTCGGTCCGCAGGCTGTTGTGACCGGAAGTAAACTTCTGTTCGATTTCGATGGGGATGGAAAGGAACTGGTAAAACTGAAAGGGTCGTCAAGCTTCACCAATCGAGGGAAAATCACCCACTATGAATGGCGTCTGAATGGTGATTTGCTTTCCGAAACCGACAGCATTGCAATCGAATTGCCTCTTGGGTCCCATTCGTTCACCTTATCGGTCACCACCGATAGTCTTGAAACACATGATGTGACGCATGAAGTCCTCATCCGCACACCCTCCCTTTTTCTGAATAAAACGGCCCGCGCTTCTTCGGTGGATATTCTGACCGGCTCTCATGCAAATCTGGCAACCGACGGATTGCTTTCCACACGATGGCTCAGTGCCGACCGCGATCCACAGTGGCTGGCCGTTGACCTGGGTACTCCTCACCGGATCACCTCGGTCCGGATTTATTGGTCTGCCGGCTCTGCAAAATCATACCGGATCGATATGTCCAATGATGCAGTGAAATGGACCACGGTACGCACCTTTACCGATCAGCCAGCAGGTGAACGCACCGATTCGGTCAACCAGTTATTGGGAGGTGGGCGCTATGTCAGAGTCTGGGGAATTTCACGGAATGGCACCGGATACGGAATCCGTGAAATCGAAGCCTCCGGACAAGCCGATCCTGATGTGGTACCGGTCCCGGAAGGTACCCAGACCGGTATTGATGACCACGATCCCGGTGTACCCAACCGGTTCCGTACGGGACATGCTTACCCGAATCCGTTTAATCCCGAAACGACCATTCCTGTTTTTTTACCGGAAGCAGGAATGGTTTCCTTTCAGATTGTTAATCTGATTGGACAAACCGTTCATCAATCCGATTACTTCCTTCCGGCCGGGGAATCCTTTTTTCCGGTGAAGGCAACGACTTTTTCAACCGGGATTTATTTGTGGCAAATGACATTCCGGGATCAAACATCCGGTGGTCGCTTTTTTCTTCTCCGCTGATACCAGTGACGTTTTTGAATGTAAAAGGAAAAATGAAAATGTTCCGTAAATCCCAGTCAGGATTTTTCCTGCTAGTCGCATCCGTACTGATATTCAATTCACCGATTGCAGGGCAACCGGAATGGCGTCCCTGGGGAAATATGAAGGGAATCCGGATAGACGGTGAGTTGATTCCATTTGAAACTTCTCTGCGTTTTATCAACAGCAATTGGACCGGATACACTTCAACGGAAAAGTACAATTGGGAAGGCAACCAGACATACAACGTATTTCAGAACAAACGGGAAGTATCTCACAAACTTCTCAACCTTCCGGTTTCCTTTTCCACCATCATGGTAGATGAAGGTCGTGGGCTTGCCAGTCAGACATTTAAAGTATCCGCAGAATCCTCCGCTGAGGGCAGCGGGTTGTATTACTGCATCGAGTTTCCGTACCAGGTGTTACAGTCGGGAGAAATTCAATTTCTGAGCAACGGGAAAAAAGCCAGCAGTTTGTTTCTTTCCGAAAAAAACAAAGCTGGAAATCAGGCAATTGATTCACGGGTGGCCGATCAGGTGCTTATCACCACTAAAACGAGAACCTGGAAAATTAACATTGATAAGGCCAGAACGGTTATTCTGAAAAAACAATTTATCAGCACGCCGCATCATGTGAATGATCCGTGGCCCACTCAGCAGTTTGCAATAACAAGCTCATTGCAAAAAACAGCTGACTATCAGCTTTATATTGAAATCAGAAATGGATCATTGACCCCAGGATTTTCAGATTCCCTGTCTGTGCAGATCGAATGCACAAGTACCAATAAGCCGGGACCCGTATCCATCCGGCTGAATCCAGAATTACCCGGAAGATCTTTCGATGGAATCAGTGGAAATTACCGGTGGCAATTTCCTGATAAAGACCCTGCAGTGATCGATTATCTGCTGGATAGTTTACGGGTGACCTGGGGGCGGATTAACTTCTCCTGGAATGAATGGCAACCCGGGGAAAACACAAACCCGGTTCAAAAAGCCGAATCAGGATCACTAAGTGCCAATTTTTACAAGCAGCAGGAATTGGCAAAAAAACTGGCCGCCCGGGGAATTCCGGTCATTGTGTCGGTCTGGTGGGCACCGGAATGGGCCATTGACAGAAACCGTCCCGCCCCAAAGGGGTACTTTCTGGATACCAATAAACTGGATAAAATTCAGGAATCGATCTCATCCTACCTTTTCTGGCTGAAGAGAACGTATGGAGTCGAGGCCCGGTTGTTTTCATTCAATGAACCCGATTATGGTGTTGATGTCAGACACACAGCCAAAGACCACGAGGTTTTATACCGTTCAATCGGTCTTCACTTCGCCTCGGTTGGTCTTCCAACCAAAATGTTGCTGGCTGATACCGGTGCTTGTACCGATTATGCACTGTCCTTACTGGATTCGGTTAAAAAGGATCCCGACCTGCACCGCTTTGCCGGTGCCATTGCCTTTCATTCCTATCATGGCAATACGAATGATGATTTAAAGAAATGGGTCGCCGTTGCAAAGTTGGTTAATCTGCCCCTGATGCTTACAGAAGGTGGAACCAATTCAGCTGCACACCGGTATCCGATGGTTTTTCTGGAGCCCTGGTTTCAGCTGGATGAAATTGATATGTACATCCGGACAGGGAATATCGCCCAACCCCAGACCCTGATGCCCTGGCAGTTGACCTCGGATTATTCGGTTCTTACCGGGAACGGCTTGTATAACGATCACGGACCTCTTCGCCCCACACAACGGTTCTGGAATCTCCGCCAATTGGGCTCTTCCCCGGCGGGGTCCTTTTGGATTCCCGCAGAATCTTCCGATTCAACCGTAACCGTTGCTGCCAATGCAAGTCTTTCAAAACAGATATGGACCATTCATCTGGTTAACAGCGGACCCGAACGACCCATCCAACTGGCAGGACTTCCGGCTGAAGTGACTTCTTTACAAGTCTTTGTCACCACTGCTGAAAAAGGAATGGAACCATCAAAACCAGTCATCATCCGCAATGGAAAGGCAGAATTTAGTATTCCGGCTCTTTCATACTGCACGTTGCAGAGTTCGGGGCAACCGGGTAAATAGGAGGAATGGGCAGTTTTCTTCCTTTTTCCGAATAGGAAAACAACCAGAGGCCCCGTACTTTTTCTTGTTGGTAACCAGAATCCGGATAGGCGAAAACGCACAAAAGGGCCTATCAAAATGATACAGTCCTGATTGGCTGATTCAATCCGGAAGGTTCTTCCAAAAACGATTACGCTGCATGAACGTCAAGGCGATTTCAACCAATAATCAGGTTAAACCCATGAAATACACACTACTGACAGTTCTCCTGTCGATTTTCCTCATGTCTGAAGGCCACGCTGAAAAATGGAAACTCTTTTACCTGGGAGGTCAGTCCAACATGGAAGGGTTCGGAAAGGTGGCTGACTTGCCCGATTCCCTGAAAAAAACGCTATCGGATGTCTGGATTTTTCAATCGACCATGCAAAATGATCAGGCGCCAGTGAATGGAACAGGAAAATGGGTGCAACTTCAGCCTGGCCATGGTTCGGGTTATGGCTGGAACGGAAGTCATCAGTACTCGGATAAGTTTGGGATGGAGCTCACTTTCGGTCGCGAATTAAACAGGTTGCTTCCCGGCCAGAAAATGGCCCTGATCAAATATCCGAAAGGGGGAAGTTCACTCGATACCAATGCAGCCTCCACCTGGGGATGCTGGGATCCCGATTACCGCCAGGGAAATGGCAACAATCAGTACGATCATTTTCTTGCAACCTTACGGAATGGACTTTCGGTAGCTGATATCAATGGAGACGGGGAACCGGATACACTGATTCCCGCCGGCATTATCTGGATGCAGGGTGAAAGTGATGCCGCCTTTACAGAAGAGATAGCCAACCGATACCAGACTCATCTGAAGCGGATGATGGATCTGTTTCGTGCATCGCTTCGTACCGATGACCTTCCGGTGGTGATCATCCGCATTTCAGAGTCCCATCAGCATGAATCGGGTAAGGTCTGGAAGTGGGGCGATGTGGTCCGTGAGGCTCAGAAACGGTATGTGGAATCGGACCGGCATGCCGTTCTCGTTACCACGACCGATTCCTATGGCTATTCCGATCCTTACCATTACGATTCGCCTGCCTATCTGGATATGGGAATTCAGGCGGCGCGTGCATGGAATTCCATTAACCCATCAAAATAATTACGGCACCAGATCCATGAATCGTCTTTCCAGTTTTGGTTTCACCTTCCTTTTTGTCAGCTTTTTCGGTTCTGCAATGGCAGAGGATTTTCTGATTACCCGGTTTGGTGCAAAATCAGATGGAACAACCATCAACACCAAAGCTATTCAGAAAGCAATTGACAGTTGTTCATCAGGTGGCGGCGGTCGGGTTGTAGTTCCTACCGGGGTTTTTATGACAGGGACTCTGAATCTGAAAAGTCATGTCAATCTGGTACTTGAAGCCGGATCGGTTCTTCGGGGGAGCCCAGACCTGAACGACTATCAGTGGGTGGATCAACCCGGATTCGGAAAAACGTATTTTGGAATACTTTATACGAGGAAGGCAGTTGGTGTAACCATCAGCGGAACGGGTGAAATTGATGGCAATGAGGCGGCCTTTTTCGACTGGACCCGGGCAAAGAGTATTGAATGGGGCGGCACCATTCATACCAGACAAAAGGAGGGCTTCCGGAAGGTTGAAAGTGGAATTGGAGACGGCCCCGTGGTACCCAGGGACCGTCCCAGACAACTTGTGATTTTTTCTGAATGTAATCGGCTGACCATCCGTGATGTATCCATAAACAGGGCTCCATTCTGGACCCTCCACCTTGCCGATTGTGACGATGCAACCATTGCGGGCATCCGGATTCATACCAGTCCGCTCACGCCAAACAGTGATGGACTCGATCTGACTTCCTGTTCCAACATACGGGTTTCTGACTGCGATATACGAACGGGTGATGATGCCATAGCAATTACCGGGTATGCGCATCATTTTGAACTTCCCGGCTTCTCTGGAATCAGAAGGATATCTGAAAACATTACCATTTCCAATTGTACTCTTCAGTCCAGTTCAAGTGGTATCAGAATCGGATTTCTTGATCAGAATACCATCCGCAATGTACTTATCTCTAATGTGACCATCACCAATTCGAATCGGGGTATCGGAATTTTTCTCAGGGATGAAGGATCCATTGAGAATGTGGTGGTTACCAATACCGTTATTGATACGAGGTTATTCACCGGCGACTGGTGGGGAAATGGCGAGCCGATACATGTTTCCGCAGTCCGAGGAAAAGAGTCTGTCCGTTTGGGACAAATCAGGAATATCACCTTCCGCGATGTCACCTGCACAGGTGAATCGGGTCTGTTACTTTTTGGATCAGAGGAGAGTCCGCTTGATCGTATCCGATTCGAGAATGTTTCATTCCGCTGGAAAGACAGTCAACTTGCATCATCTGCAGGCGGAAACATCGATTTGCGCGGTTGTATGGGAGAGATGCAGTTATTTGAATCCGATTTACCTGGTCTTTTGATCAAACATGCAAGCCGTGTTTACCTGTCGGGTTTTTCTCTTGAATGGCCAGGCACCCTTCAACCATGGATGACACATGGTGTTGAGGCAACAAAGGTTCAGGGATTGATCATGGAACAATCGGTCACTCCGGCTTCCTCAAAAGAGTATCTCCCGGTTAAAACATCCGATGTCTCCGGTATGGTAATTCGCTGAAAAGTTTTATCATTATGATAAAACTTTTCCCCCCTTTATAATTCTGATAATCCGGCCCTGCTGAGTCTTCCCGGTAAAAACCGCTTTTAATCCCACATTTCCTGTTTGGTACAATCCTTGCAGTTTGTACGGCTGTCTGTTTGGGGAGAATGCATGAACAACCGTATCGGGACCCTGCTGTTGATCGGCCTGCTGGCATGTGCCGGGTGTTCGGAACCAGTTTCCACGGTTAAACCTGGTTTCATCACGGTTTCCGGTACCGGTTTTTTCCTGGATGGAAAACCCTACCGGTTTGCAGGAGCCAATCTGTGGTATGGCGCATGGCTGGGGCAGGAGAGTCCGGCCGGTAACCGTGATCGTCTGATCAGGGAACTGGATCTTCTTTCTGCAAACGGAATGACCAACCTACGTATTCTTGCTTCGGCAGAAGCAGCTTCACATCAGAAATCAGTAAAGCCAGTCTTTCAGCCTGCAGCCGGTGTATTTAACGACAGCCTTGCCATTGGTCTCGATTTTCTTCTTTCAGAAATGGGAAAGCGAAACATGAAGGCCGTCCTTTACCTCACCAATTATTGGGAGTGGTCGGGTGGAATGGCTGTTTACAACGAATGGACCGGGGCCGGGCACATGCCAGATCCTTCACTCGGTGACTGGCGCGGATTCATGAATTTTTCTGCTGGCTTTTATTCCAATCCGCAGGCTCAGCAATTATACAGGGCAACCATTGACCGGCTGGTTGGCCGCGTGAATTCGATAACCGGACTTCCATACAAAGACGATCCGGTGATCATGGCCTGGCAACTGGCCAACGAACCCAGACCGGGCACCGATCAGGATGGCAGTGTGAATGTTCCTTCCTATGTAAAATGGATTGATGAGACTGCCCGTTACATCAAAACCCTTGATCCGAATCATCTGGTCTCAACCGGGTCGGAAGGCACGGTGGGATCGATTCTGCGTGAAGATGTTTTCCTCGATGCACACGATTCGCCCGCCATCGATTATGCCACCCTTCATTTGTGGGCCAAAAACTGGGGTTGGTATAAAAAAGACAGTATGGAAACCACGTTTCCGCGAACCAGGGAACGGGCCGCTGACTACATCAATTCGCATATTGCCATGGCACGGAAACTCAACAAACCACTTGTTCTCGAAGAATTTGGTTTGGGTCGTGATGGAGAACTCACCGGGTTGGGTACCCCGGTAACCTATCGTGATCAATACTTTTATTTCATTTTCAACCTGATTGAAGACAGTCTCGAAACCGGATCCCCTCTGGCCGGAACCAATATCTGGGCCTGGGGAGGAGTGGCGTCGGCAACTCGTCCGGATGCCATCTGGAAACCCGGTGATCCGTTTGTGGGCGACCCTCCGCAGGAACCCCAGGGTTTGAACTCGGTATTTGCCGGAGATGAATCCACCCTTCAGTTAATCCTGAACCACAGTAAACGGTTAGAATCTTTTCCCCGGCAGCGATAGCAAATGAGATGGATTGCTGCTGCCGGTTTGTTGATCGCGATGTTCATCAGCGGATGTTCAACCCCTCCGGTAACCTCCTCCCGGGGCCGGTTGGATATCCGGCTGGTGGATTCTCTTTCCACCCCCGAAACCCGATACCTGTTTCAAAATCTCACAAACCTGCAGGGTAAAGCCATATTGGTTGGTCACCAGGATCCGACTGCATACGGAGTCGGATGGAAGGGAGTGCCTGATCAGTCCGACTGGAAGCTGGTAACCCGATCCCATCCGGCCGTTTATGGCTGGGATTTTGCCGGCATTGCATCTGGCAGGGATACCGCATCAGCCGGTCAACTGAAAACACTGGTCAGACAGGCCTGGAATGCAGGCGGGGTCAATATTTTCTGCTGGCATAACGGAAATCCCGTCACTGGTGGCAGTTTTTACGATACCACGCTGGCGGTAAAAGCCATTCTGAAAGGCGGAAGCCATCACGATCAATACCGTCAGCAACTGGACCGGATTGCAGCCTGGGTTCTCCAGTTGAAAACGGAGGGTGGAACTCCCATTCCGGTCATCTTCAGACCGTATCATGAAATGGATGGAAACTGGTTCTGGTGGGGAGCCCGTTTTTGCACACCGGAAGAGTTTAAACAACTATGGCATGAAACGGTCACCTACCTGAGGGATATCAGGGAAGTGCATCAGTTTCTGTATGCATTCAGTCCGGATTGCCGCTTTAACTCTGAAGAAGACTACCTTGAGCGCTACCCGGGCGATGATTTGACCGATCTGATTGGTATGGATAATTACTGGGATTTCGGACCAGATGGGGCGGGGCTGGAAGGTGTTAGGAAAAAACTCAGAATACTTTCGAGGATTGCAGAGGAACGTGGAAAACTTGCCGCGTTGACCGAGACCGGATTGGAAGGAATTCCCGATTCAACCTGGTTTACACAAACCTTGTATCCGCAAATCACATCAGAGTCGGTTGCCATTTCTTTTGTCATGTTCTGGCGAAACGCCGATAAAAAGCACCACTATGTTCCGTATCCGGGCCATCGGGCCTCTGCCGATTTTATCAGGCTGATGCAAAAACCCGATATACTGAATGGTTCCGAAGTACCGCGCCTTTATCAACCTCCCGGTCACTGACTTATCTGATGGAGAAATCACCTGTATGTTATCCGCAAAAAAATCCTCCCGTATGTACCGGTATTTTTCAGCGCTTCTGATGTCGCTGGCCGCCGGACTGACTGCCTGCTCGCCCGATCCAATCGTTTCTACCATTTCCCGTCAGGAACTGACCATCGGTTGGGAATTCCGGATGGAAAGTGATTCATCCTGGCTTCCTGCCACGGTTCCTGGTTCTGTTCATACCGATTTACTGTCTGCCGGCCGGATTCCCGATCCATTCTTCGGGCTGAATGAAAAGCAACTTCAGTGGATCGGATACCGGAACTGGATTTACCGGACGCAGTTCCGGATTACCACTGAACAGATTGAAGCCGATCATCTGATGCTGGTTTTTAACGGACTGGATACCCATACAGACGTGTTGCTGAATGGAGATACTGTTCTGACTACCGACAACATGTTCCGAACCTGGAAGGTTGACCTGAAACCATTGGTTCGGGTTGGCGAAAATGAACTGCAGATCCGGTTCAGAAATGTATTTGATGAATCCTATCCGAAGTGGAAAACAGCGCCTTTCCGGTTGCAGGCGTTTCCAAACAATGATCAGGCCGATACCATGGTGGCGGTTTATAACCGGAAGGCACAATTTCATTTCGGCTGGGATTGGGGACCACGTTTGGTTACCTCTGGTATCTGGAGGCCGGTTTATATTGAATCCTGGTCCGGATTCCGGGTCGAAAATGTCTATGTAACCACACCGGTTGTTTCCGGGGAAGAGGCAACCATAAAAACAGCGGTCACCATTCAGACCGTCAAACCAGAAACCGTGACCATATCGGTTCAGGTTGATGGAAAGGAACTTGCCACCCGGGAGGCTGACCTGGAACCAGGATCCACCATCCTCAATCTGGATGGTGTACTGGAAAACCCCGATCTGTGGTGGAGCAACGGACTTGGTAAGCCTTCTCTTACCGATCATGTGGTCATTGTGAAAACGAAAACCGGGGTCACCGATGCCCGCAAAACCCGCATTGGCATCCGGTCTCTGGAACTGGTGCGTGAACCCGATTCACTGGGCCGTTCGTTTTTTATCCGGCTTAACGGCAGACCGGTTTTTATGAAAGGAGCGAATTACATTCCACAGGATAATTTCCAGTCACGGGTGACCCGAGACCGGTATGAATCGATTGTTCAGGATGCGGTGGATGCCAATATGAACATGCTCAGGGTGTGGGGGGGAGGAATCTACGAAACCGATGATTTTTATCAGGTTTGCGATGAAAAGGGAATCCTTGTCTGGCAGGATATGATGTTTGCCTGCGGCATGTATCCCGCAGACAGTACGTTCCTGGCCAGTGTACGGCAGGAAGTGATTGACAATGTGACCCGGATCAGAAACCATCCGAGTGTGGCTCTCTACTGCGGAAACAATGAATGCGAGATTTCCTGGAAAGCCTGGGGCTGGAAGGAGAAATACGATGCCGGCACACAGGCCATTTATGAAGCTGATTATGCACGGCTGTTTGATCAGACCATTCCACAAGCCATTGCAGAAGCAGATCCGGCCCGTGCTTACACACCATCCAGTCCGGTGGCTGGTTTTGCTGGCAAGGGATATGAAACCGGTGATATTCATTATTGGGGAGTCTGGCATGGCAAAGAACCGTTCAGCCGGTACCATCAGAATGTTTCCCGGTTCGTCAGCGAATACGGATTCCAGTCTTATCCTGAAATGGCAGCGATTGAAGCCTTCACCAAACCCGAAGACCGGCACCTGCATTCAGAAGTCATGCTGTCTCATCAGCGGTGCATGGCCGATGAACGCCGGGACCGTGAATATGGCAACCGGCTGATTCAGACCTACATGGAACAGGAATACAAGACACCCGCCGATTTTGAATCGTATGTGTATGTGGCCCAGGTACAACAGGCCGAGGGAGTCCGGCAGGCCATTTATGCACATCGGGGAAATCAGCCGTTTTGCATGGGGACATTGTACTGGCAAATCAATGATTGCTGGCCGGTGGCTTCCTGGAGTTCGGTGGACTACTACAGAAACTGGAAGGTGCTTCATTACACAGCCCGTGAATTGTACCGGGAAAATTGTCTCATTCCCCTCCGGCAGGATAGTCTTTTTATTCTGAAAGGCGTGACAGATCGGATGGAACCGATTCAGGGGAATCTGGAGATTGATCTTGTTTCATTTGATGGTGTCAGAGAACAGGTGATCCGGGTTCCGGTAACCCTTAAGGCCAACCAATCCACCGAATTACTCCGTATGTCGGTAAAAGAACTGCTGCGGTCCGCGGACCCCATGTCTGTGGTGGCAGATATCCGTCTGAAATCATCTGCTGGTGACCTGTCTTCGCACCTGTTTTTTACGGAAACGAAAAACATGAAACTGCCCGATCCGGTCATTCAGGCCTTGCTGAACAATGAAGGGAATGGACAGTACTCGGTGGTGGTCAGCTCACCGGTCCTTCTGAGGGCCCTTCTTTTGCAGGTCCCCGGAAAAATGATCCGCTTTTCTGACAACGGGTTCGACTTGCTGCCGGGTGAAAAGAAAACCGTTTTGTTTACATCTGATCTCTCCGAAACGGACCTCAGAGCGCAGTTGCAGTTCCGAACCCTGGCCCAACCCGAAAAACCAATCAGGTTTTAATACCAGGCATTTCTCCAACGATTGATCCTCTCTGATTGACAGATTCCGGCAGGTTGAAAAAGTTACCTGCCGGAATGTTGCCTCCCATTTTCAACCGACATGCTTCCATCCGTCTTTTCTGCCCGTTCCGGAGACACTGCACGTTCATGGGTCCGGTTTTATCATTTTGATCAAACCACAAAACGGCCTTTATCAAAAAGATAAACAAGCCTTTTACAAAGTTGATAAAACCGCGCAAAAAGGACCGTTAAACCGGTTTTTCTCCTTTGGCACAATTTGTGAATAAAGTGAGATAACCATTTTAATGAAAGAGAAACCCCATGACCACAGAAAAGCTGAGCCTCCGCGAAAAAATCGGATACGGCTTTGGCGATGCCGCCTCTTCCATGTTCTGGAAGTTGTTTTCGATGTACCTCATGTTTTTTTACACCGACATTTTCGGAATCGACGCGTCGGTGGTTGGTACCATGTTCCTGATTACCCGTATCTGGGATGCTGCTTTCGACCCGGTTGTCGGGATTCTGGCTGATCGCACACAGACCCGATGGGGTAAATTCCGTCCTTATATTCTGTGGGTGGCCGTTCCTTTCGGCATTGCAGGTGTGCTCACCTTTACCACCCCGGGTGAAATGGATGTGACCGGAAAAATCATCTATGCCTACGTGACTTACTCGATTATGATGATGATTTATTCCCTGATCAATGTTCCGTATGCATCCCTGCTGGGTGTGATGTCATCCGACGGGAAGGAACGTACAGAGCTGTCTTCTTACCGGATGATTTTTGCCTTTATCGGCTCAATCATCGCCCTTGCTCTGGTAGACCCGCTGGTCCGGTTTTTTACTGGCGGAGATACCGCACAGGCGGCCATGGGATGGCAAATGACAGCCGGCGTTTTTGCGGTGCTTGCTGTGGTTTTCTTCTGGCTGAATTTTGCCTGGACGAAAGAACGGGTCCAACCCATCAGTGACGAAAAACCCAGACTGAGGGAAGATTTGCGGGACCTGGGTGTGAACTACCCCTGGTGGATTTTGCTGGGATCGGGCATTTCGGCCCTCATTTTTAATTCGATCCGCGATGGCGCTGCCATTTATTACTTTAAATATTACGTTGGCGATCAGAGCCTGATTTCATGGTATCTGGTTTTAGGTCAGGCGTTTAACATTGTCGGAATTCTGTTTGTGACTCCGGTTTCGAATAAAATCGGTAAAAAGCAAACTTACCTGTGGGCCATGGTTCTGGCTACGATTTTCAGCATTTCATTCTACTGGATCGATGGGACTAATATGACCATGATCCTTGTTTTTCAGGCCCTGATCAGCATGTGTGCAGGCAGCATTTTCCCTCTCCTGTGGTCCATGTATGCCGATATCACCGATTATTCAGAATGGAAAACCGGACGGCGGGCAACCGGTCTCATTTTTTCCTCTTCCTCCATGTCGCAAAAATTTGGCTGGACCCTCGGTGGGGCCCTGACCGGTTGGCTTCTGGCCTGGTATGGCTTCCAGGCCAATGAGGTTCAGAGCACAGAGGCACAGGATGGAATTAAGCTGATGCTTTCCTTTTTCCCGGCCATCGGAACCGTTCTTTCGGTGGTGTTTATCCTGATCTATCCACTGAGTGAAAAGAAAATGGAAGCCATCACTGCCGAATTGGATGCAAGACGGGCGGCTGGTTCCTCAAATTAACTGTTAAATTTTAATCTGGATTTGTCATGAGCACTGTTTTTCAAACCCGGTTGGCTGCCCTCAAGGCCGAACATGAAGCATTAATCAACCGGAAAAATTCGCCGGTGCTTCCGGGCAATGGTATCTATACCCGGTATCAGTATCCCGTGGTCACCGCTGCCCATACCCCACTTTTCTGGCGGTATGATCTGAATGAAAAAACAAACCCCTTCCTGATGGAACGGATGGGAATCAATGCCGCTTTCAACGCAGGCGCCGTGCTTTTCGAAGGAAAATACCTGATGGTGGTTCGGGTCGAAGGCGTTGACCGGAAAAGTTTTTTCGCGGTGGCTGAGTCTCCAAATGGTATCGATCAGTTCAGATTCTGGGACTACCCGGTGATTCTGCCTCAAACCGATGTCCCCGACACCAATGTGTACGATATGCGGATTGTAAAACATGAAGACGGATGGTACTATGGTCTTTTCTGTACCGAACGGAAAGATCCGGCAGCACCGCGTTTCGATACATCCTCTGCAGTGGCGCAATGCGGAATCGTCCGCACCCGTGATTTTAAAAACTGGGACCGTCTTCCCGATCTGGTTACCAAATCGCCTCAACAGCGGAATGTGGTGCTGCATCCCGAGTTTATCAATGGGAAATATGCCTTATACACCCGTCCGCAGGATGGATTTATCGATGCGGGTTCAGGTGGGGGGATCGGTTTCGGACTTTCTGATTCCATGAACCCGGCGGTGGTTACAGATGAAACCATCGTGGATGAACGCGTTTACCACACGATTAAGGAAGTGAAGAACGGCCTTGGACCTGCTCCGATTAAAACCAGCAAGGGGTGGCTTCAGTTGGCCCATGGTGTCAGAAACACCGCAGCAGGCCTCCGTTATGTATTATATCTGTTCCTTTCCGATCTGAAAAATCCGCAGAAAGTAATTGCCAGACCCGCCGGGCACTTTATTGCTCCGGAAGGGGAAGAACGGGTAGGAGATGTTTCCAACGTTACCTTCTCTAATGGCTGGATCGAAAAGCCGGATGGGGAAATCCTGATTTATTACGCTTCAAGTGATACCCGGATGCATGTAGCCGTCTCGTCGGTGGATCAGTTACTCGACTATGTCCTCAATACCCCATCCGATGAATATACCAGCCGGCGTTCCGTCGATCAGCGTGTTGAACTAATCAAGAAAAATCTGGGATAAAACCATGAACAGAGGGAAGAGTTGGGTAGGATGTTTTCTGTTTCTGCTGCTGATCACCAGTATGGCAAATGCCACGCAGGTGACCATTCTGGCGGGAGATCCGCGAATTCAGAAAATGGGGCGCATGGTCAGTCTTCCCGATGGAACGGTGGAATTTGCCGCCTCGGGTGTGTCCTTTTTTCTTCAATTCACAGGAAAACAGATCCGCGCGGAAATTCATGATGAATTCCTTTACGGCTCTTCATACAACTATTTCTCGGTGGTGGTCGATAACGAATTGGTCCGGCGTTTCCGGACTGAACCGGGAAAGCTGACCTATATTCTGGCGGATAGTCTGCTGCCTGGCTCCCATTCACTTGTTCTTTGCAAGGATACCGAGGGACAAAATGGAAGGGTGATTCTGGTGAATTTTTCGGCGGATCAGATCGGAGACTATGGTGCTCTGCCAAGCCGGAAAATCGAGTTCATCGGTAATTCAATTACCAGTGGAATGGGAATGCTTTCAGAACCCGTTCCGTGTAAAAAAGCCCAATGGTTCGACCAGCATCATGCCTGGAATGCCTTTGGTCCGTTGGCCTCCCGTCAGTTAAGTGCACAATGGATGCTATCCTCGGTATCTGGTATCGGAGTGACCCGCAACTGGAACTCTCCGGGTCCGGTCATGCCCGCTGTCTACTACAGTGTATTTATGAATCTGGATCCATATGCCCGCCCCTGGGATCTGAATGGCTGGAATCCGGATCTGTATGTAATTGGTCTGGGAACAAACGACTTTTCAGATGGAGATCAGGCGGTGGCCCGACCGGCTCCCGATTCTTCGGTATTTGTGAATTCTTTCAGGTCCTTCCTTTACAAGCTCAGAAAAAACAATCCGGGTGCTAAGGTGCTGCTGACTTCCAGTCCGGTTCTGCAGGGAAAAAAACTGGAAACGCTCGACCGTTGGCTCCAGGTATTGGCCTCGGGAGACCAGACCGGAAACACCCGGCTGTTCAGATGGAGCCGCCGGTACGATCGTGGTTGTGATGGCCATCCCGATGTACGGGATCACCGGTTGATGGCTGCTGAACTGACCCCTGAAATCAGAAAATGGATGAATTGGTAATCAATATGGCAACTTTTAAGTCGGTATACAGTGACTCATTGTATCAGGATATTTATAAAGCGCTTACAGAAGGCATTCTGAACCGGTGGTATCCATTGGTGATTGACAACCGGTCAGGTGGCTATTATACCAATGTGACTGCCGACTGGACTCTCCCTCCCGTTCAGGACAAAATGGTGGTGTCTCAGGCACGTCACATCTGGACCCTCTCCCGGATGTCGGGCTTGTTTAAGCAGCGTCATCAATTTCTTCAGATGGCCGCTCATGGATTCCCGTTTATGAAAAATTTCATGTGGGACCAACGTTATGGCGGATTTTTCCAGGCCCGTTCTGCAGATGGCGGGCTTTCTGATTGTGAAGGCTGGATGGATGAAAAACGGGCCTACGGCAATGCTTTTGCGATTTACGGACTGGCTGCATTATACAGCCAGACCCGGAATCCTGAGGTTTTACAATTGGCACAGGAATCGTTCCGGTGGCTCGAATCAAAGGGATGGGATGATGAGTTTGGCGGATATTTTCAGTTTTATCAGCGCGATGGACAGGTTTTTGACCAGAATTCGGTTTACCGGTCACACGCCACCGATGAACCAGAGGTAGGATTTAAAGACCAGAATTCGAGCATTCACCTGCTTGAAGCGTTTACCGAATTATTGCCGCATTGGAACCACCCGGTTCTGCGCTCACGACTGACCACCATGCTGCTTCTTATCCGTGACCGGATGACCACCGAAAAGGGCTATCTGAACCTGTTTTTTGACCGTCAATGGAATCCCGTCAGACGAATCACCAAAAGATCGGGCTATTCTGCAACCGATTACCGGCTCGATCACATTTCCTTCGGCCACGACTATGAAACGGCTTTTCTTCTGCTCGAAGCTTCGCATGTTCTGGGGCTCTATCAGGATGATAAAACCCTGTGGACCGCCAAAAAAATGGTTGATCACTCAATTTTAAACGGATTCGATCATGAAACCGGCGGTTTCTATGACGGTGGGCAATATATCGATGGTCAGATGGTCATTCTGAAGTCAACCAAAAACTGGTGGGCCCAGGCAGAAGCCCTCAACATCCTTCTGATCATGTCGGAAATTTTCCCTGAAGAGCCCGTCTATGCAGAAACGTTCCTGAAACAATGGGACTATGTGACCCGGTATGTGCTCGATCCGGTGAAGGGAGATTGGTTCGAAGGCGGAATCGATAAAGAACCTCATTTTGTCACCGGACCTAAATCTCACATCTGGAAGTGCACCTACCACACCGGCCGGGCACTCAGCAACCTTCTTGGGATTCTTGCCAGACCAGAGTATGAGGTGGTGAGAGAAAATCCGGGAATTCTGGAGCATCAGTCCTCGCTCCGTTCATTAATTAATCATTGGACACAAGTAAAAAACCGTTCGGAACTGGTAAGCATCGGCAGCAACGCCTGATCTTTATCTTTTTGATAAACTTTATCGCTATGATAAATACAAAATCAGAAAAGCAGATGTTAAACACCTTAAACAAGGCTTTTGGCCAGCAGAAACACGGTTTTAAAAGTTTGGCATTGTTTGTGATATCATATGACAACTGTGATAAAAAAACCGTTCACACGGGGATTTTAGAACAAGGCAATCAACGACTTTCCTAAACAACAAACGGGAGAAAACAGATGAGAAAACAATTGCTACTTCTGGCCGGAATGCTGCTTGCAGCGTCTGCCGGATTTGCGCAGGTCATTTCCGATTTTGAATCGGATGCCAATGGCTTTGCAGACAATGGCTGGGGATCAGGGTTTACCAGCGTAAGCCGGGTCGCCGATCCGTCGGGAAACAGTTCCGGCGTTCTTCAGCTTTCCTTTGCTGGTGGTGGATCGGGTGTAAAAGGGGCGATTCAGAAAGACAACGTCGAAGTGAATGATGCACAGGCTTTCACTTTCTGGGTATGGCTTCCAACCGGGACTCCCGACAGCCTCGACCTTAAATTGTGGGCCCAGGATGATCAGAACTGGTCCTGGAATGAAAAATTATACACAACCACCGGTATTCCACGGGATAAATGGTATCCGATCAGCTTTTTCATGGAACAACAATTCCTGAACACAGGCGGGTCGTTCAACCACCATGGAAACAAATTGGGAAAAATGGGAATTGAAGTAGCCAACTGGAACGTATCCGATAAGAACTGGGCCGGGAACATTTACATTGATAACCTGAGTCTGGTTGGTGTGGAACCTTCCGTTTTTGCCGATTTCGAAGAAGGAACCGATGGATATGCCGACAATGGCTGGGGAACCGGACTTGGAAGCGTAACCAAAGTGGCCGACCCGAGCGGAAATTCAGCTGGTGTTCTTGCAGTCAATTACAAGAGCAATGACAAAGGGGTTATCCAGGTAGATAACATCGTTTCCAAAGGAAATAATCTGCTGGTTTACTGGATCTGGCTGCCTGCCGATACACCCGATTCCATTCAGTTTGGCCTCTGGGCACAGGATGATTCTCACTGGTCATGGACCGAGCAGTTGGTCTATGCCTACCAGATTAAAAAAGAAGTATGGTTCCCGATCTATTATGATCTGGCTGCTCAAAAGGCAAAAGATGCCAACTTTGATCATGAAAATGCCAAGCTTGGTAAAACGGGTGTTCAGATTGCCAACTGGGATGAATCTGATAAATCCTGGAATGGGACCTTTTACTTCGATAACGTCGGATTTGCCGGTATTGAAACTGGTGACAAATTCGTCGTGGCCGATTTCGAAGCCATTGCCGGCGGTGCACAGAACTTTATCATGGCCAGCTGGAGTACCGTTGGTACCACGATCAAACGTGTAAACGATCCGTCTGACCGCAGTGAAGGTGTTCTTGAAATTGGTACTGATTTTTCAAAAGTAACTTCCGATAAAAAAGTATACGTGGCACGCGAAGGTCTTTCGATCTATTCCATCGAAGCACAGAAAACCGCCACGGCCATCTCTATCGATGTATGGGTACCTGCAGATGCACCTCTGGGTGGACAAATCGGCTTTGTGGTGACGGGTGATGCAGTGGGCTGGAGTTGGAATGAAACACCGTTCCTGATTAATGACACCACCATCGTTCGCGGTAAATGGTCAACCATGAAAATTGATCTGACTGCTCTGGTCGATTCTGCCGTATTTGATACCACAAAGAATGGCAATTTCGGATTCCAGTTCCGTTATGGAGATGATGTGAACTGGGTCGGAGCCATTTATTATGACAACCTCACCCTGTACGACATTCCTAAACCGGTTGGCGCCGTGGTTTCTCCTGCTATTCAGGGCAGTGTTCAGGTCTCTACCGCACCGGGAAGTGCTTTTGAATATGTCCGTCTGGATTGGGTTGATAATACCCTCGGTACCGAAACTTACAATGTCTACGTAAGTGAGTCACCGATTGCAGATATCAATGATCCTGCTGTTCAGAACATTGCTCGCGGCATTCCGCACGGATCGCAGGTCTGGGCTCATCGTCCGTGGTCAACCAATGGTGATACCAAATCCCTGTATTATGCCGTCACAGCCTTCGATGGATCTGCCGAAACCGAAGTCACTTCTGAAAGTAAATTCGGTCCTGTCGAAATCGAAACCAGCAAGACCCTGAAGGTTACCTATGACACCACCTTTGCTGCCAAATTCAGCCTGGATGGATTGGATGACGAATTTGTCGATTACAAAGAATATCAGCTGACTCCTGAATCTGCCAATGGCGGACAATCGGCCGGCTGGACTCCGGAATCGATTGACATTTCCTACAAGGTGACTTTTGTCATCGACAAAGAGTACCTGTACATTTCAGCTGACGTGACCGATGATGACCTCGTTCGCGCTCCGCAAACAACACAGGCCTGGCAGGGAGATGCGCTCGAGTTTTACTTCGGATTCTATGATGTGAATGGTCTGAAAGAACTTCATGGCAAGAGCAGCCCGAAAACGGCCGGTGACTGGCGGATCGGGTTTACCTCACGTGCCACAACTGCACTGGATGGTGGAGATGACGCCGTTGTTCCTGGTCTGGAAGCAGCCGTATTCGAGAAGTTTTCCGGCGATGGTTACATCATCGAAGGTCGTATCGAACTGGCCAAATTTGCACCTGCAGAAGGTGGTATTGAAGTGAAACCCGGAATGGTCATGCCATTACGGATCGATGGCAACGACATGGATCCATCCTTTGGTGACGATGCCCGTACCCTGATGGCTCAGTTTGGTGGATGGGACTACTTCAGCCAGAACGAAATCATTTCTCTCGATGAACACTGGAAACGCCCTGCTACTTTTGGTCTGATTGAAGTGGTTGGCGAAGGTGGCGTTGGTGTGGATGATGTTGCAACCTCACCCACCCGGTTTGATCTGATGCAGAACTATCCGAATCCGTTCAACCCGGCTACCCGCATTATGTTCAGTCTGGCCAGGACCTCCGATGTCAGCCTGAAAATTTATGATGTAACCGGTCGTGAAGTGACTTCGTTTGTGAAGACTGGTGTTGCTGCCGGAAATCACGTCTATGAGTTTAACGGAAATGGCCTGACCAGCGGTGTGTACTTTGCACGCATCGAGGCTGGCTCTTTCTCGAAAACCATTAAAATGATGCTTCTGAAATAACCTTACCCGATGGGCGGTCCGGTCAAATGGCCGGATCGCCTCCTTTTTCCACTCTAAGTATTTAATCCTATGCGGCTCCAATCCTTATTCTCAACTCTGATCCTGACGGGTCTTCTGTTCCTGCCGGGGTTCCTCATGGCCGGTACCACCGGAAAGCTTTCCGGAAAGGTTTTCAATGCGGCCACCAAAGAACCACTGATCGGTGCAAGTGTTTTTATTGTCGGAACCGAGAAAGGGGCCGCCACCGATGTGGATGGTGAATTTTTTATTCTGAATATTTCTCCCGGACTGTATACAATCCGGATCTCCAGCGTGGGATTTACCACCAAGGTGGTCGAGAAAGTACGTATTCAGGTCGATTTAACCACGAAACTGGATGTCGAACTGAACGAGCAGGATGTAGAACTGGGATATGACATTGTCATTACCGCCGACCGGGTCGTTCAGAAAGACCTGACCAGTTCGGAAAGAACGTTTCAATCGGATCTGATTGCAGACCTTCCTGCACGTGATCTCAGCTCGATGCTGAGCACCCAGGCGGGCATTACCCGCGATTCGGGCGGAAATCTGCATATTCGTGGTGGTCGTTCCACCGAAATCAGTTACATGGTCGATGGCGTGGTGGTTCAGAATCCACTCGATCGGGCCAATGCCGGTATCAGTATCGATGATCAGTCCATTGCCGAACTGAAAGCCATTACCGGAACCTTTAACGCCGAGTATGGACAAGCTCTTTCCGGCGTGGTCAATATTGTGACCAAAAACGGAGGCGATAAATTTTCCCTTTCCGGAACCGCCTATCTGGGCGACCACGTCTCCTTCGATAATGACCTTTACAGAATTATGAATAACCGCGACTGGGCCGAGTCCATTTATTGGTATACCCGGTTTGGCGGTGATATGAGATATGATTTTTCGAAACACGGCCTTTCCTCTCCGCAGGCTGCACGTGAAGCCGCTGCTGCGGGAAATAAACCCTGGATGACGTATGAAAATTATCTGAATTCATACAATCCGTTCCAGACCTGGGATTTACAGCTCAATTCATCCGGCCCACTGGATTTTATCCATAAGAACCTGTCCTTTTTTGCAGCAGGCCGCTATCAGAACCGGCCCGGCTATGAAATGGGATTCCGGTATTTTATGCCATGGGGCTTGGTACGTCCGTTCAGAAATGCGGATAAAAAATACGATGAACCCGATGGAGAATTGGTTCCGCTGAACTGGTATAAAGGCTGGTCAACTCAAACCAAGTTGTTCTGGGATTCACCTGTGTTCGATGCCAGCTATTCACTGTTTTATAACAGCGATCATTCCTATGGCGGTGGAAGCCGGTTTGTTCCGGATGGCGGAAGAAATTACTTCACCGACCGGTTCACTCATATTGTTTCTGCTCAGTATGTGATTTCCACCGAGACTTTCGTGGATCTGAAAGCCAATTACTACTCCTCCAATCATAAAAGCTATCTGTACGAAGACCCGATGGATTACCGGTACACCCCCAACGATGCCGGAAAGTGGGTCAGTTGGCTGACCGGATTTGGCAGTTCTGCAGTCCAGTATATCGACAATGATTTTCAGGTGCATGGAAATGACCTCGGACGGGCTTCGACCCAATCAGCTTATGTGGGCACACGCCTAGATCTGACCAGCCAGGTCGATAAATACAACATGATGAAAACAGGGGTGTCCCTCACCTATCATAACAAGCTGAATAACTATTACTACTCGGTTTATTTCAACGATGACCAGGATATCGAAGAACTTACCGAATCGAGTCCAACGATGGCAAGATATGATGCCAATCCGATCGAAGTGGCGGCATACATTCAGGATAAAATTGAGTATGAGGAATTGATCATCAACGTCGGACTCCGGTTCGATTACTTTGACTCGGATGGTCGGGTGCTCTCCGATCCGAAAGATCCGCAGATTTACCGTCCGTTTCTGGCAACCAACAAGTATAAAAATTATGATCCGAACCTGCCCGAATCGGGTCAGACCGAATATTCTGTGGCCGAGCGTGAAAAATTCTGGTATAAAGATGCCGATGTGAAATATCAGATCAGTCCGCGTCTCGGAATCTCCTTCCCGGTTACGGCCGAAGCAGTTGTGCACTTTTCTTACGGACACTTTTTCCAGAACCCGGAATTCAGGTACCTCTACGAAAATCCGAATTTCTGGATCAGCGGATCGGGTACTCAAAACCTGGTTGGAAATGCCAACCTGAATCCTGAGAAAACCATTATGTATGAACTGGGACTCAAGCAACGACTGTTTGGTTCGCTCGATCTGGCTGTGACCGGTTTCTACCGCGATATCAGTGACTGGATCGGGGTTGGTCCTGCCATCGACACGTATGCAGCCGGTGTCACTTATTACAAATACGAGAACAAGGACCACGCCAGTGCAAAGGGAATCACGCTGGCAGCCAACCAGTCAATTGAAGATTTCTATTACAGCGTCGACTATACCTATCAGGAAGCAAAGGGAACCTCCTCTGATGTTACCCAGGCCTATTACGATCAGCTGAGCAACCGTCCCAAACGTCTTGAACTGATTACACTCAACTGGGATCAGACCCATTCCATCAACACCCTGGCCAGTTACACCAGAGAGGGATGGACAGGTACTCTGATCGGAAAACTGGCATCTGGTTTTCCCTATACACCCCGGATTGCATCGAATGAAGAAGTGGGTGGGGGTATTCAGAATATCGTTGAAAACAGCGAAAGAAGACCCTGGACATTTAATCTGGATCTGCGGTTGTCAAAGTCAGTGAAAATGAATGCATGGTCCATGGAATATTTCATCGATGTCACCAACCTGCTCGATACCCGGAATGCCACGGCGGTGTATAATGATACCGGCCTTCCCGATGAAACACTCGACAATTTCCAGAAAAGAACCCGGCTGGAAGAATTATCAACAATCCGCGACAACACTGCAACTCCTGGCCGTTACTCGGCCCCACGGTTTGTGCAGATTGGTATCCGGTTTTCGCTGATCTGACGGAACGGGAGAAAGAAATTATGAAAACGATACTGAATGCCTTACTGATCGTCGCAGCCACCGGCCTTGTTGTCTCTCAACCGGTTCAGGCCCAATCCATCACCCGCGCGGGAACCACCGCTGCGCCATTTCTGAAAATCGGTGTTGATGCCCGGTCCAATGCCATGGGGCAGGCCATGGTTTCTCTGGCAAACGATCCGGCAGGATTGTTCTGGAATCCGGCAACCATCGCCTACACAGAAAAGATTCAGGCGGTTGTGAGTCATTATGACTATGTGGCCGATTTATATATGGAATATGATGCCGTGGCCATTCCGATTGAAGGATTGGGAGTGCTTGGACTTTCCGTAACCTATCTGGGAATGCCCGATATCGAAAGAACAACGGTGTCACTCCCGGGGGGAACCGGTGAGAAGGTATCGGCCAGTTCATTGGCTGTTGGTGCCACCTGGGCAAGCGCTCTCACCGACCGGTTTGCAATCGGGGGAAGTCTGAAATATATCAGAGAAACACTCTGGCATTCGTATGCTTCATCCGTCGCCGGTGATGTCGGACTTACATATACCACTCTGAACGACCGGTTCCGGTTGGGGATGTCCATCAGCCATTTCGGACCAGATATGCAGATGAGTGGACGTGATATGCGCATTCAGCATGATATCAATCCGGGACACAACGGAAACAATCCGTCCATTATCGGATTCCTTGCGGCTGAAAAATTTCCGCTCCCGGTCTTGTTCCGGGTAGGAGTTTCATCGGACCTGACCTCGTTTATCACAGAGTCGAAAGCTGTTAAATGGGTGGTGGCTGCCGATGCAGTTCACCCGAATGATGATTATGAGCATGTCAATCTGGGATCGGAAGTTACGATCAGTGACATGGTGGCGCTTCGTGCTGGTTACAACCGGATGTTCGATCCCGATGAAGAAGGGGGGCTGGGGCTGGGAATTGGCTTCAGTTATAACCTGATGGGAATCGGCATGAGGCTCGATTATGCAAATGTCGATTTTGGATATCTCGACCGCCAGAATCAGTTTACCCTGGTGCTAACCTTTTAATCTGTGAATACCATGAAAAAGTCATTACTCTATTCTGCCTGCCTGATTGCCCTGTTCCTTCCTGTGACTGTTGCAGCACAGTCGACCTATGGTGATGCACTCAACCGGGCGAAAAATATTCACCAGGGAAATAAAGTCCGTGTGACCATTCACAACAATGGCCGCCTGGGATCGGTCCGGGGCGATGCCTCTGAAACGTACCCGGGTGAATGGCCCATTGGTACCGGTCAGATTCAGCTGGGTAATACCTCACAGTTTGTGATGTCCGAAGTCAGAGTCTTTTCGCACATCGATGCTACGACCGGTGACTCGGTTTTTAAATATCTGACACCGGCCATCTTTGGTGAAGGATGGGATCCTTCGGTGTTTTCATCCGATTCCCTGGGCCGTTTTCTGGGATTTGAACCCCTGCCTGGGTATCTGAATCTTACACAAAAAGCGAAAAATGTAAACCGCGCAGTTGCCATGAGCAATCAGCCATTCACATGGCCCGCCTTCTGGCCCGATAAAACCTCTGACGGGGTTGATGCCGGCTGGGCCGGAAAATGGAACGGTTATTTTGGTAAAGATCAGTATAACGCAGACGAGGAAAGTTATTTCGTTGTCGATGATTACGTGTATAAAAAACGGCTCAAGGGTCTCAATCTTCCATTGCCGATTCCGTCAGAACCGGGGCGGGGTGGACTCGGCCTGAAAATGAGCATCCGTGGATTGCAATGGGCCAATCCTGATGCAGAAGATGTGGTGTTCTGGCTATTCAGAATTCAGAATATTTCTCAAAGAAACCTTGACCGAACTGTTTTCGGCGAGAACGTTGGAGCCTCCAGCGGAGCCCTCATCGGTGGTGGCGGAGGAAACGAGAATTCAGATGATGCAGCCTTGTTCTACCGCGAAGAAGGCCTGGCAGTCAATTATGACATCGACAATCGTGGGGCCGGCGGATATACGCCCGTTCCGTATGTGGGGTTTGCTTTCCTCGAAAGTCCGGGTAATGGTCTCGATGGAATCGATAACGATGGCGATGGAATAGATCCGACCAAACCGGGTGGAGGCACCGGAAAAGTAATTTCAGTTGGTGATTTTGCAAAAACATACCGGATCGGTCAGCAGATCGTCACCATTAATTACAACAACCCGGCCTACCCACGCACACTTACCACCATGCCGATGGCTGGCGTTGAGTTCAAATTCGGTGGAATCACCCACAAGAAAATGCCCAACCAGATGCTGATTGAAATTCCGAGAAACGGGGTGGATGATAACCTGAATGGTCTGATCGATGAAAGCGATGGAGCCAAGGTGTATGATCCCGACATCAAGGACTCGGTGGAATACTTTCTGTATATCCGTTCCGATTACAATAAGCGGGATTACCTGGCCATTGATTATTTCACCGGTTCCGGATTGAATAACCGCATGATTGACGAACGTCGTGATGATGGAATCGACAACGATGGAGATTGGGATATCCGCTTTGATGATGTGGGTCTGGATGGAAAAGTGGGAACTGGTGATGAAGGCGAAGGAGACGGACGCCCGACTCCTGGTAATAATGACCTGCCGGGTGAACCCAATATCGATCGGGTCGATGTAGATGAATCAGATCAGATTGGTCTGACCAGCTTCAAATTCTATGTCTATGGCGCACTGACCTACAGCAACGATGATCAGATGTGGGCTTATTCCAATCCCGGATTCTTCGATTTTAAAACCACAGTGGTGGCCGACCATGATTATGTGTTTTCCTCGGGGTATTTCCCGCTGAAAGCCGGTCGTGAAGAGTTTTTCTCGGTCGCGCTCCTGTTCGGTGTCGATGAGTTTGATATTATCCGGAATAAACGGACCGTTCAGGAAATCTATAACTCAAATTACAACTTCGCAGTGGCTCCGCTTCAACCAACGCTTTCGGCTGTAGCCGGTGATAAAAAAGTGACGCTTTATTGGGATGAAGAGGCCGAAGCAAGCTATGACCGGTTTCTGAAAACATATGATTTTGAAGGGTACAAACTCTATAAATCCTCCTGGGTCGAGTTTAATGAGGATGGAGACATTACCGATGGATATGGCATTTCACGATACAATGTCCCCATTGCAATCTGGGATAAAGTGGATAGCGTTTTCGGCTTCTTCCCACAAACAGGTGGTACCGGCGTTCAATTCAATCTGGGAAGTGAAACCGGACTGGAACACCGCTACGTCGATACCGATGTGCAGAATGGTGTGCAGTATTTCTATGGCCTGACCGCATATGATACCGGCGATATCGAAAAAAATATCGGACCATCAGAATGCGTGATCTATATCGCACGTAATCAGGCAGGTGAAATTTCTTACAGCCAGAATGTGGTGGCTGTTACGCCGACCGCTCCTTCAGCAGGTTTCGAATCGGCAGGTTTTGACATCAATCCGCGGCCGGTTGGCGAACTGAAAACAGCGGGTGTGGTAGGAATTAATATCATCGATCCGGCGAAAATCCGTGATGGCGACCGGTATGAAATCGGATTCCTCGATCCGTCCAATGATAAATTGGATAATGACAAGGATGGCGTGCTGGATGACCTGGATCTGGATGAATTTTTCCCGACAGAAACCTCGGGCTTCTGGTTGAAAAATGTTTCGCAGGCATCGAAGACCGATACCGTTTATCTGGTCGATCGGATCGGAGACAGCATTGTTGTAAGAAACCTGTATGATGACCGTGATGGGGATCCACACACCTTCTCGAAACTGATGAATGATCTCGGACTCGAAGTGGTGGTCAGAAACCCCATGCCCGGCGTTTACAACAACCCGGATGAAGGCATTTTTAAAGGGGTGAAATGGGGAAACAATGTAAATCCTGCCGATTCTGCTTATATACTGAGGTTTACTCAATATGATCAGGGTGGATTTAAAAAAGGAACCCCGTATCCGCGGCAGTATGAAATCCGGTTTTACAACCAGTTGGTAGATACCTCAAGTGCCATCCGGGTTCCGCTGGCAACGGGCACCGGTTCTATTCCGCTGCCTGGCCGTCCGGTAAACTTTAAGGTTTATGATAAGCAGACAGGTGAAGAACTGAAGTTTGCCTTCACCGAGAATGCCAACGTTCAGCCTAAAATTGCACCTGCCGGATTTTTCAGTGCCAAAGACCGGATTATTTTCTTCGAGGAACTCAGTGATGGACGCACGGTCATTACCAATCAGTTACTGAACGTATCGAACAACGACACGCTTTTTAACAAGATTTATGGACGAATCCTTGGAGAGGGTGACAACATCAGTCTGTACCCCGACAATCCGTTTTACAAATTAAGCCGGTATGAATTTACCGTAAGAGCCGAAAGTGTGAATAACAAGGCGGCCAAGGCGGCCATGAAAAATATCAGGGTTGTTCCCAATCCCTATGTGGTGACTGCAATCTGGGAACACCCGAGTGCAACCGGCACCGGAAGGGGAGAGCGGAAAGTGGAATTCACGAACCTGCCGAAAAAATGTACCATCCGGATTTTTACAGTCGATGGAAATCTGGTGCGGGTTCTTGAGCACGATGCACCTGCCTCTGACGGATCGGAACCATGGGACCTTCGTTCAAAAGATAACATGGAAGTCGCCTACGGTGTTTACATCTACCATGTCGAAGCGCCAGGCGTTGGAAATCACATCGGACGGATGATTGTAATCAAATAAGGACCCATGTTTGTTCTTCTGCTGATCACCAGTTTATTCATTCAGGAAAATAACCGGGACTTCTATCCCGGTTATTCCGTTCTGGATTCGGCCGTTGCCATTGCCGGAAAGGATACACTGACTCTCAATCAATTCAGGTTGGCTTACATCGAAGTATTAAAACATCCCGCCTTTAAAGAATCCCCCGAACTGCGTGAAGCTGTTTTGAAAGATCAGATGAAAATCATGGTCCTGGCTTCCGGGGCACGGCGCCTTCAACTCGATACCACCCGCCAGTTTCAGTTCCGGATGGAGGCTTATCAGAAAAACCTCATCAGAAAAGCTCATTACAATCATAACATTGCGCCGAGGTTAACCTTCACAGAGAAGGAAGTGGAAGAAGCCTACCGCTTCACACAGGAAAGCCGGTTGGTCAGCCACCTGTTTTTTAAATCAAAGGAAGCAGCGGAACAGGCATTCGATGAATTGAATCGTGGTGCCAGTTTCGATAGCCTGGCCAGTCAGGTTTTCCGGTCGGGTAAACTGGCTGATAGTGGCGGTGATCTGGGTTGGGTCGATTGGCGTGACCTCGATTATGAATTGGCAATGGCTGCCTTCCGGACCAGGACCGGATTTATTTCCCGCCCGGTCCGGTCACAATTCGGGTGGCATATTCTTAAAATCAGGGATTATAAAAAACGTCCGCTGATCACCCGTTTCGAGTATGAACAGAAGCGCGAAACAGCAGACTACCTGTTGCGCGAAAAACGTGGGGAACATCTGGCCTACCTTTACCTCGATTCCCTCATCCGGTCAGCCAGCGTAACAATTAATCCGCTCACTGCACGTGAATTAAAGGAATGGTATTGGCCGGTTTTGAACCAAAAAACTTCCAATGGTTCCGAACAGGAATTTCAGATGGAACCCACAGGTGAATTTTCCCAACAGGTCCCGGTCTGGCAAAGACAACATGATGTACTCGCCACGTTGAATGGACAGCCATTCACAGTGGGGGACTTTCTGAAAACGGTTCCGTTTATACCTTCATCTGCCTGGCAATCTGATTTTAAAACGGTTCTTGATCTGGTTTTCAGAGATGAACTGGTTTACAGGGAAGCGGTCCGGTCAGGTGCCAAAAGCAAGACTCACCAGATTGAAATGAAACTGGCTGAAGACCGTATTCTGGCTTCAGCCATTCGTCCGCTGATCCTCAGAGACGTCTCAGTCACAGGTGAGGAAATCGGAAAATGGCTTTCGGCCAATCAACTTTCTCTGACGGGCGCCCCCGAAGATTCCCTGCTGGTTAAAACAGTCAGGGGTGCTGTGCTCGCAGAGAAAAAACAGCAGGCGGAAGAAGCCTTTCTGGCGGAAACCGGCTATACCGGTTCAGCAATTTTTTATACGGAACGCGTTCACCGGTTTTATGATCGGGTGACCCGGGCCCCAAAACGGGAGATGTTAGATCCATGAAACCAGTTACCTTGTTTATTCTCTTTCTGCTCCATTCAGCTGTGACCTTGGCTCAGGTGACGGGATATAAAGAGGATTTTAAAGATGGAAACATGAACGGATGGGTCTCTGACCATCCCCGTACTTTTCAATTGTCCGTAGAGAATCAGCAACTGAAAATTAACTACACACGGACAAGTTCCAGTGATCAGTGGGATAATTTCAATTTCACCCCACCGGTAACCATTAATAATTCTTCTTCAAAGACCGTGACTGTTCGTGCAAAATCCTCGGTCGAAACCGCCTTTACGGTAAAATCACTTTACCAGTCCGGAGATGATTTTCTCACCGTCTCTTTGCCGGGAGATAATGAATGGCATACGCTGACTTTTAAGAGTAAAAAGACTACCTCACTGGTCATTACGAAATTTTACCTGTATCTCGATGCCGGAACGACCGGTTCCAGATCGGGTGTCATTTATGTCGATGAAATGCGGGTAGGTGACTCAGTGGTGGTTTCATCCACCCTCGATTGGAAATTCCTCAACAGCACGGTAACACAGGCAAAAAGCCGCCTGGCTTCAGCCGTGGAGGGCACCGAAGATGGACAGTTCCCTGCAGGATCAAAATCGACGCTTCAGGCAGCCATTACCTCGGCTGAAACTTTCGCCGGTTCTGGTGCCAAACGACAGGGTCAGATCGACTCGGCTGCCACCGTTCTTCTGAGTGCCATGGTTGATCTCGAAAAATCGGTGAATGGTCCGGTATTGCCCATCGTGGATCCTCAGGCCACCTGGGAAACCAGAAACCTGTACCGGAATCTTAAATCAATGGCCACGCGGAACCTGATGTTCGGAATGCACGATGCCACCGGATATGGGGTTGGATGGACAGGAAACGACAACCGCTCGGATGTGAACGATGTGGTCGGTGACTTCCCGGCTTTCTACAGCATGGATTTTGCCTTTATCGATAAGGAAGAGGACTGGTCAGGCAGCAAATACCGTGTGGAAAGTGCCTACAACCGGGGTGGCGTGATTTCGTTTTGCTGGCATCAGCTCGATCCTGATAAACGTGGATTTTATGCCACCGATGTGAATAACGAAAAAATCGTAACCAGCATCCTTCCCGGCGGTCCCCGTCATTCAGAATACAAGGCAAAACTCCGGCAGGTCGGTAAGTTTCTTCAGTCCATCCGTGGACCAAAAGGGGAGAATATTCCGGTGATCGTCAGACCCTATCACGAACACATCGGGAACTGGTTCTGGTGGGGGACCGGGCACAGGACCACGGCTGAATATAATTCTTTGTGGCGGTTTACCGTTGATTATCTGATCGATTCCCTGAATGTGCACAACATGTTACTGGCCATTTCACCAAATCTTGATCATGGAGGAAATGCCAATACCTATTTCGATGTTTATCCGGGTGATGACTATGTCGATATTTTCGGGTTCGATTTTTATTGGTCCGATGTCATTTCTGATCAGACGAAAAAGGACGTTCCGGCCTGGTTGAGAACCGTTGCCTCGCATGCAGTGGCCCGGGGGAAAATCGTTGGTTTCACCGAAGCCGGTCAGGAAGGGCTCGATGCACCGAATTGGTTTTCAGACATCCTGCTGCCACCAATTAAATACGATTCTCTGGCTTCCAACCTGGTTTATGCGGCTGTTTGGAGGAATGCCAATACCTCCCATCATTACGCACCTTATCCGGGTCATAAATCCGTGCCCGATTTTAAGAAATTTTATAACGATGCCTATACGTTGTTCGAACGGGACCTTCCCGATATGTATGCTCCTCCGGCCGCCGATGTCCTGGCACCTGCATTTACAAACGGACAGGATAGCACACTTGTGAGCTGGAAAACCCATTTTACCATCAGTCTGGAAACAAACGACCGGTCTCTGGTTAAAATGAGTACCTCCGATGTTTCCTTCGATTCCATGGAAGACACCGTTCTTTCATCAGGGTTTGGTCTGATTCACGAAATTCCGGTTTCGGCAACTCAGGGTCAGCAGAATCAGTTTTATCTGAAAGCACGGGATCGTGATGGAAACACCATGCAAAATTCCTTTGTGCTGTCAGTCCTTGTTGATACCATGATGGCTCCGGTTAAATGGTTCGATTCCCGGTACAATATTGCCTCCTGGCCTTTCGGAGAGTCTCCGATCGGAACAGACCAGGCATCGAAAACCATCATTTCACAGGTTCAGACTGCCTACTTCAGAACCAATTTCGATCTCGATTCGGTTCCGCCCACCTTTGCCTTGCTGGTTAAAAGTCTTGGCGGGTTTGTTGCGTACCTGAATGGCGAAGAACTGCTCAGACACAACATCAATCCCGGATTTGATGTGACCTATGATACCCCTCCTAATTCGGCCGGATCGTACTCCAGAATTCTTATTTTTTCAGCGGCACAGCGCAGCATGTTAAAAAAGGGAACCAATACCATTGCAATCGAAATCCATGCGCAGGCACCGGGAACGGTAACCACTTTTGATGCAAAAGTGTACACCCAGACTTCAACGATCATTCCTCTGGGTTCTTCCTGGCAGTATGTTGACAACGGCAGCGAACCGACGCCAAAAACACTGGGGCAAATTCTCAGTGCTGAGGTGTCCAACCATCCATCCTCTTTCCATCTGCTCGGTAATTTCCCGAATCCGTTTAATCCCTCGACCGTGATCAGGTTTTCTCTTGAGAAACCATCCGGAATCAGCATCGAAATCTTTGATGTGCTCGGAAGACGGGTTCAGGTCATCCCGGCAGGGATTCTGTCAGCCGGCATTCAGTCTGTTGCATGGAATGCCTCTGGTTTGCCATCCGGTGTTTATCTGATTCGCTTGACTGCTGCCGGAAAATCAGCCACTCACAGGGCGGTTCTTATGAAATAATGTTTTCCGGCGGAAGGGATTGGCCCGGTGTTTTATTATTTTGATAAAACACCGGGCTTCGCTGTTTTGCCGGATTCCGATCCGGGGTTGGGTCGCAAATTCCCCATCACAATGACCTTGCAGGTCTGGTATGCTGAACATGGATGAATTGAACCAGAATTACATTAAAGACCGTAAACGCCAATTACTGGCCATCGGATTCCTGATCCTGGTGGCGGGTATCTACATGGCCACCATCCTGATGAAGAATGGTGAAGAACCGCAGAAAGTCACAGAACTTTTCTTTGCCGACCGGATGACACCGGCTCATGAAGAACTGATTGCCCGATACAATGCAGAAAACAGTGGGAAAGTACGGGTAATCCCGGTCGATTTTCCCAATTTTGATTTCAGTACCAATGAGCGGAAGGAGTTACTTGCAAGGTCTCTCAGAGGCAGAGAAACCGGTATTGATATTCTGGCTGTTGATCTGATCTGGGTTCAGCGCTTCGCGAAGTGGAGCGAACCGCTCGAACAGTATTTTTCCGACGAAGAAATTGGCAGAATTCTTCCGGTTGCGCTTGAATCCTGCTACTATGAAGGCGAGTTGATGGCCGTTCCTTTCGATCTGGTGCAGGGCGTGTTGTACTACCGCACCGATCTGGTCGGTTCAATGAAAAACTCAGCGGAACTGATTAATAAACTTGAGTCAGGCATAACCTGGGAAGAATTACTTGCCTGGCAACGTTACGCAGACCAGTCAAAGCCTTATTATATTTTCCCTGCCGCCTCCTTTGAAGGCTTTATCTGCACCTTCACCGAATTGCTGCTCAGTCAGAATCCGCGCTATTTCACCGACTACGGGTTCGATTTTAATACCTCAGAAGCCCGGCGGTCACTTCATTTCCTTACCGACCTGATCCATACCTATAAAGCCACACCCACAAAAGTGGCCGACTTTACTGACTTACCGAGTTTCGAATACTTCCTCCTCAATGATGCCTACTTTGTCAGAGGCTGGCCCACCTACGACAAGGATTTTGTGGACAGTCCCATCGATACAAACCGGCAGAAACTGATTAGAAAAGTGATGATGCCTCATTTCCGTGGATCCACCCCCGCCTCGGTATTCGGTGGATGGAATCTGATGGTTAGTAAATTTTCTTCTAAAAAGGCTGAAGCCATCGACTTCATCAAGTTTTTGCTCAGAACGGAATCTCAGGAACTCATGTACAGCAGAGCAGGGTATTACCCGGTCATCGGTGATTTATACACCGATCCTGGTTACCAGAGCCGTTACCCGGAATTGAAAGAAAATCTGAAAAAGATTGGGTTCGGAGTTCACCGGCCACGGCATGAAGAATATACCAAGTATTCAGAAATCATGTCCGCATGGTTTACAGAGGCAGTTCAGGGGAAGGTTCCGGTTGAAAAAGCCCTGATTAATGCTTCCTCCGCAATCAGAAGTGAAGCACTGGAAAAGAAAAACGGTTACTGAGTCCACTTCAATGCTAAAAGAAAAAATCCTTCGCAAATATTTTCAGTACCGGTTCGAAATAACCCATATCACGATTTTTTTTCTCGTCCTGATCGGCTTTCAGATCGGGGTTACTTTTATCCAGAAATCAGCGGTTAACGAATTACTCGATCAGACACAATCCTGGTATCAGAAGGATGCCGCAGAGCGTCTGGCAATCGTGACCACCACCAGCCTGGAACTCATCTCTGAAAACATGTTCACCGATAAATTGCTGAGTGATCACAACGAGCGGAAAATCATTTCCTCGCTGAACGTGGTTTTCCGGCAGCAGATCATTCAGGGGAATGTGAAGGATATCTGCCTTATCCTGGTCCGCCACCACCAGCTTTATGTGATTGAAAGCGGTCAGCACCTTGCTCAGTTTATCAGAAATGACCTTCCGGCCTACAGCCACTCCTCCGGAAAGCATTCCGATGCCGTTCAGTTGTTTCATCAGAACAAGGAACGGATGAAAAATGAAGAGGTCCTGTTTTCTTCGAGAGACCTCTCAGGAAATTTTCACGTGTTGGTTCCCTTCGTCCCGAATGGGGAATATCTCGGTGTGCTTTTTATGAAAATCACACCAAATTTTTCCTTTATCACCGAGGAGGTTTCCTCCGGACTCGATAACGTCACCTTTCTTTACTCGGCACTTATTTTTATCGGATTACTGGGGATTTTTATCGTCTCATCACAGGCCGTGAAAGAACGGAATGAGGCCCAGCAGAAATTTTATCTTGAGCATGAAGAAAACCTGACAAGGCAGATTCGGCTCGAAAAAGAATCTCTGTTTACCAAACGGATTTATCATACCAACCACAAGGCAGAAAAAATCATCGGATTTATCAAGGAGGATCTCAGGCAGATCAGTCCTGAAAATCTGGATGAGACCCGCAAAAGAGTCATTACCTACGCCAATTTTATTTCCCGTATTATTTATGATATGAAATGGTATGACCAGCCAATCAATACCATTGTGAATCCGATGTTTTCCACTTCGGTGAATGAGGTCGTAAGGTTTATACTTGATTATGTCTTTTTGCGGATTTCCTCCCGCAATGAAATGTTTTCCTTCGAAACCGATCTCGACCCGGCCGTTCCCAAAATTCCTGTAAATGAATTTGTGGTCTGGGAAATTCTGGAACCAATTATTCAGAATTCCATCGACCACGGTAAAAAATCCCAGATTCATATCCTCATCCGGACACGTTATCAGCGGGATCAGAATCAAACCATCATTACCATTCAGGATAATGGTGTGGGCATCAAACCCTGGCTGCTCGATCCGGGTGAGAATGGTGTACCCCGATTATTTCAGGAAAATGAATCAACCAAGGTGGTTACCGCATCCGGCGCGGGTTATGGGTGTTACATTGCCTGGCAGTTAGCCGTGGGAAAATGTGGCTGGACTGTGAAAGCCGAAAACCTGCAACCAGAGGGTTGTCGGTTTACCATGATAATCAAACATTGAGGTAGGTATGGCTGGAGTGGCCGAAATGATCAATATTTTATTGGTGGAAGATGAGGATTTCGATGTCCGCAGGGTGAAGAATACCCTTAACTACTACGCCGACCGGCTAAAAATCAGATCGGTGGTTTCCAATGGAAAAGCAGCCATTGACTGGTTGAAAGATAATTCGGATGGCGTCGACATTGTGATCATGGATTATCAGATTTCAGGTGGATTGCGCGGTGAAGAATTAATTTCAGAAATTAAAAGAATTGATCCTTTTATCCAGATTATCGTCATTACCAAAATGACCATTAATATCACCGATTATAATTTTGCCAACAGTCTCATTAAGTCGGGTGCCTATTGGTATTGTACCAAGTATCCGGGAAATATTGAAGACTACATTTATCAGCCGACCGATTTTATTCTGAGTATTTTCAATGCCCACGAAAGGAAGAAACTGGAGCAGCATAAAACACACTCAGATAAAAAGCTCAGTCAGAACGTGAAAAACCAGTTGGAAGCAAAAAAAATTATTGGTGAATCACGGGCCATCATGCAGGTCAGAGAGGCCATTGATAAATATGCCCGAAGCGACGCGAATGTGATTATTACCGGTCCCAGCGGAACCGGCAAAGAACTGGTGGCCTGGAATATCCACCTGAAAAGCAATCGTCGTGATGAAAATTTTGTACCCATCAATTGCGGCTCTATTCCTGATGATCTGATTGAATCAGAACTGTTTGGATACGAAAAGGGGGCTTTTACAGGTGCCCAATCAAGCAAACAGGGGTTATTCGAAATTGCAAACAACGGAACCATCTTTCTGGATGAAGTAGCCGAACTTCCGCTTTCAGCACAGGTAAAGCTGCTCAGGGTGCTTCAGGAAGGGGAAATTGAAAAAATCGGCCGTACAAAGAAGCAATCGGTCAATGTCCGCATCATTGCTGCCACGAACAAAGACCTTGCAGCCGAGGTGAACAATAACCGGTTCAGAGAAGATCTGTATTACCGGCTCAATGTGATCCCGATTGAGATTCCTCCGCTGAAATCCAGAGGAGATGATATCATCCTGCTGTTCGAGCACTTCGTCAGACAGTTCTGTACCGATATGAATGTCCTCATTCCAGAAATTGACGACATGGCACGGGAAATATTGAGAAATTACAAATGGCCAGGGAACGTCAGGGAACTCAGGAATGTGGCTCAGCGACTGGTTCTGAATACCAGCGGTTACATATCGGCAGCCGATGTCTCTGACCCGATGATTCTGAGGAATAACCTGGTATCCAAAGAGGAAAACAACTTCGATAACCTGATCGGAACGCAGGTTTTGCCCTTTCGGGATATGGAACGGATTTTCAGGAAAAAGTACTTTTCCTACGTGCGCAGCATCTCCAGTTCCGACTCAAGAGCCGCCGAAAAATTGGGGCTGGCTCCTTCAAACTTCTACCGGATGTGCAAGGAACTGGGGCTTAAATAACCGCTTCCGGAGCGTTAACGGGGTCCGATCGCATGAACTCCATGCACCGATTTGAATCCGTCGGCGCGGTTTCCTACCTTTGCCGTTCCTGAAGTAAGTCCGGTGCGACGAGGACTCACCGAACCCCGCCAGGTCCGGAAGGAAGCAACGGCAGGTCGACAACTTGGGTGATACCGGGTAGCTTACTTCAGGATTTTTTTTATTGACGAATCCGGGTTTCACCATGAAATTTTTTATTGATACTGCCAATCTCAATGAAATCAGGGAGGCCGCCAGTCTCGGAATTCTCGATGGCGTCACCACCAATCCCTCTCTTGTTGCAGCAGAAGGTGTTAAGGACTTCCACGGTCATATCGCCGATATCTGTAAACTGGTCCCGGGTCCGGTTTCAGCCGAAGTCATCTCAACCGATTACGCCGGAATGATGAAAGAAGCTGAAGTTCTCCGGAAAATTGCCTCCAATGTCACCATCAAAGTACCCCTGACCAAAGACGGCCTGAAGGCCTGTAAAACCATCACTGGTGAAGGTGGAATGGTCAATGTGACTCTTTGCTTTTCGCCTTCTCAGGCCTTGCTGGCTGCAAAAGCCGGGGCCACCTTTATATCTCCCTTTGTCGGTCGGCTCGATGACATTTCGCAGGATGGAATGCAACTGATCCATCAGATTGTCACCATTTACCGCAATTATGACTTCAGAACCGAAGTGCTTGTTGCTTCCATCCGGCATCCGCTCCACATCGTTGATGCGGCCATGATCGGGGCCGATGTGGCCACCATGCCTTTCAAAGTGTTTGATCAGTTGGTAAAACACCCGCTTACCGATATCGGGATCGAGCGTTTTCTGAAGGATTGGAACAAAAACAAGTAAAACCGGGACTTAATGGTGCTTTCTTCACTTCTTAAGGATAGAACCATGAGAGGATACCCGATGATGTTCACCCCACTACTAACCTTACTTCTTGCCTGTCAGCCACAGGAACAACCCGTGCCTGCCCATGAGCAGCCCGGTGTTCCCGAGGCGACAGTCATTACCACGCCCGAACCAACCAGACTGACCCGTGATTCAGTTAATCAGGTCATCTATGAGTCCAGGCAAACGGTGATAACCACTGCAGTCAGGGCGATCAGTCCGGCCGTGGTAGGAATTAATGTGACCGAAATCCGCGAATACCGCGACCCATTTGCCGATTTGTTCCGGAACGACCCGTTTTTCAATCATTTCTTTCAGCAACGCCGTTCACAGCAGTACGAGGTGAAGGGACTGGGTTCCGGATTTATCATTTCTCCCGATGGATACATTCTGACCAACTATCACGTGGCAGGAAACGCCAGCAAAATCATTGTAACCTTGCCAGGTGGCCGGAAATTCGATGCTGAAATCGTCGGATCCGATCCGATCTCAGATATCGCCCTGCTGAAGGTGGATGGCAAAAACCTTCCTTTTCTGGAATTGGGCAATTCCGATCAGGTAATGGTGGGCGAGTGGGCCATTGCTCTCGGGAATCCCTTCGGACTTTTCGACATCAACGACCAGCCAACGGTTACCGTTGGAGTGGTTTCAAATACCCGCATGAATTTTGTTATGAATGAAAACCGGATTTACCGGGACATGATTCAGACCGATGCCGCCATCAATTCGGGTAACTCGGGCGGTCCGCTCTGTAATGCGCTCGGCGAGGTCATCGGTGTCAACAGTTTCATTTACACAGGCGGTCAGTTCAATCAGGGTAACATCGGTCTTGGATTCGCCATTCCCATTAACCGGGCCAAATCTATCGTGGAAGAACTGAAGGCCACCGGAAAAGTGGACCGGTCATTCTGGTCTGGCCTGAAAGTCCAGACCCTGGACCCGGCGGTCGCCAGATACTTTAACCTGAAAAATGTCGAAGGCGTTGTGGTTGTTGAAGTGGAAAACGGAAGTCCGGCAGAAAAATCCGACGTCAGACCGGCCGATGTGATTACCCGAATCAACAATCTGCCCATCCGCACCTCGAATGATCTGCTGATCTTTCAGCGTGATTCCAAGCCTGGGGATAAGCTGGATCTCGATATTGTCAGAGATGGAAAAGACATTAAAAAAACGGTAACACTGGCCAGAAGGCCTGATGGAAAGTAAAACATGATTGAACGGTATACCCGTCATGAAATGGGTGAAGTCTGGTCCACAGAGTCCAGATTCAAAGCCTGGATGGAAATCGAAATACTGGCTTGTGAAGTCAGGGCCGAACGGGGAGAAATTCCGGTTGAAGCGGCACGTGCCATCCGGGAAAAGGCCAATTTCGATACCGACTCGGTCCTCGAGATCGAAAAAACCGTTAAGCACGATGTAATCGCCTTTCTGACCGATATGAACAGTTATATCGGTGAACCGTCCCGGTTTGTCCATCAGGGAATGACCTCATCCGATATCCTCGATACCGGGTTGTCCGTGCAGATGGTCCGGGCTTCCGGCATTCTTCTGAAGGATCTCGAAACCCTGCGCGATGTGCTTGCACGCAGGGCGAAGGAGTTCAAATACACCCTGCAGATTGGCCGTACTCATGGCATCCACGCAGAACCGGTAACTTTCGGATTAAAACTGGCACTCTGGTTCGATGAAACAAGACGGAATATTGAGCGCCTTCAGGCTGCCACCGGACGTATTGCAGTCGGTAAGCTCAGCGGTGCAGTAGGAACCTTTGAGCATTTGTCCCCGGAAATTGAAGAAGCAGTTTGTGCCCGGCTGGGATTAAAACCAGCTCCGGTCAGTACACAGATCATTCAGCGGGACCGGCATGCCGAATACCTGTCGGTGCTGGCCGTGATTGGTTCCTCTCTTGAAAAATTTGCTACCGAAATCAGGCATCTGCAGAAAACCGAGGTTCTGGAAGCAGAGGAATACTTCTCAAAAGGGCAAAAAGGCTCCTCTGCCATGCCTCATAAAAGAAATCCGATCACCTGTGAAAGGGTTGCCGGCCTGGCAAGGGTCCTTCGTGGAAATGCCATGGCGGCCATGGAAAATGTGGCTCTGTGGCACGAACGTGATATCAGCCATTCATCCGTGGAACGGATTATCATACCCGACAGCACCATTCTCCTCGATTATATGCTGGCCCTGATCACCGATGTGCTGGACCGTCTGATTGTTTATCCGGATTCCATGCTGAAAAACCTGGAAATCACCCACGGACTTACGTTCTCTCAAACACTGCTGATTGCCCTGACCAACAAAGGAGTCAGCAGGGAAGCGTCCTACCTCATGGTACAGCGCAACGCCATGAAAACCTGGGAAACCCGCCGCGCCTTTAAAGATTACCTGCTGGAAGATCAGGAAATCATGAAGTATTTTACCCCAGATGAACTCGATTCATTGTTCGATATCCGCAAAAGCATCCGGAATGTGGATGCCATCTTCCGGCGGGTCGGACTCGGAGACTAACCAACCATGGCTGAAAAAACGACTCTCATTTATGAGGGAAAGGCAAAGAAAGTATTTGCCACCACCGATCCTGATCTGGTCATCCAGGAATTCAAGGATGATGCCACTGCCTTCAATGGCCTGAAAAAAGGCCAGATTGCCGACAAGGGCGTGGTTAACAATACCATCTCCTCGGCCCTTTTCACGCTGCTCGAATCGAAGGGAATTCCAACGCATTACGTCAGGAAACTGAGCGACCGCGAGATGCTCATTAAACGCCTGACCATTCTTCCGGTTGAATTGGTGGTGCGGAATGTCGCAGCCGGCTCGCTGGTAAAACGATACGGCATCAAAGAAGGAATGGTGCTTGGTCAGCCAATCATTGAGTGCTACTATAAAAATGATTCCCTTGGTGATCCCCTGATGAATGACGATCATGTGGTCATGTTTAATCTGGCCACCCGGGAACAACTGGCCGAGATGAAAAAGCAGGCGCTCCAGATTAATCAGCTTCTTTCGGCTTTCTTTCTTGATCGTCGGCTGAAACTGGTCGATTTTAAACTGGAGTTTGGCGTACATAAGAATCAAATCCTCCTCGGTGACGAGATTTCGCCCGATACCTGCCGGTTCTGGGATGCCGTTACCAATGAGAAAATGGATAAAGACCGGTTCCGGTTCGATCTTGGACTTGTCGAAGAAACCTATCAGGAAGTACTTTCCCGCATTACAGGAGCTGTAAATAAATGATCACCCCCTATGGCCGTTCAACATTCCTCAAGAGTGTACTGATTGCTCTGTCTGTTGCCATACTGGTTCACTGGTTTCTTTCCTGGGTTCCCGGACTGACCTTGCTGGTCGATCTGCTGGTCATTGCCTTTATTGGTTTTGCCCTCAATTTCTTCAGGGATCCCGAGCGTAAAACCGATTCTGATCCTTCCGCCATTGTTTCTCCTGCCGACGGAACCGTGGTAATGATTAAAAAACTGGATCACGATGAATTTATCGGTGGCCCAGCAACTCTGGTGGCCGTTTTTATGTCGCCATTGAATGTTCACGTAAACCGGATTCCCATGAACGGAACGGTCACACTGCTGAAATACCATCCGGGACTGTTTCTGAAAGCCTGGGAAGACCGGGCCTCTGAGGAAAATGAACGGAGTGAAATCGGAATAGAAAACGGCAAAAACAAGGTTCTTTTTAAGCAGATTGCCGGTTTTGTGGCCCGCCGGATCGTGTACCCCGATATTGAAGTGGGAAAAACCGTGACCAAGGGAACCCGGTTCGGAATGATCAAATTTGGTTCACGCGTCGATATCATTGTTCCAGCCTCCTGGGAAATAAAGGTTAAACCACAGGACATCACCCGCGCCGGCGAAACTGTGGTGGCCCTGATTCCGGAAGGTGTGAAATGAGAATTACCAGAGCGGTAATTCCCAACTTCTTTACTGTCATGAACCTGTTCTGCGGGTTCAATGCCATTATTCAGGCACATGCAGGGAATTATGGCAACGCCGCCTGGTTTATCATCTTTGGTGGGTTTTTTGATGCTTTCGATGGCTTCATGGCCCGCCTCACCAACTCTGCCTCCCAATTCGGGGTAGAATTGGATAGCTTAAGTGATGTGGTGACATTTGGGGTCGCACCCAGTTTTCTGGTCTACCAGCTTGGTCTTGAGAATTTCGGATTCTGGGGCATTCTCATCAGCGCCCTGCCTGCCATTTGCGGTGCACTTCGTCTGGCCCGGTTTAATGTTCAGCTCACCGGTTTTGACAAAGACTACTTCCGCGGTCTTCCCATCCCGGGACAGGCCGTTGTGATCTGCTCGCTGGTTCTGACCGTGATGAATCATCCCGACTGGATTCCCCTTGACCTGAAAGTGGTGCTACCGGTTCTGGTCATCTTTTTATCCCTGCTGATGGTCAGCACCGTTAAATATGATACCATTCCAAAGCTGACACCACGGGCCATCAGGGAGAAACCACTGGCCTTTACTTCCTTTGTTATCTTTCTGCTGCTGGTTATCATTTTCAGGGAACGTGGACTGCTCGTCGGAATGACCGGTTACCTCCTGATTGGTCTGTTCAGATATCCGGTCCGATTTTTTAAAAAACCCATTGCCTGACTTGACAGGATATACTATGTATAAAGCAAAAATTACGGTGGTTCTGCGACCTTCAATCCTGGATGTGCAGGGAAAAGCCGTTCAGCATGCCGTTCATTCTCTTGGCTATGATTCGGTCGACCAGATCAGAATCGGAAAATTTGTGGAAGTGATGATCAATGCGCCTGATGAGGAAACCGCCCGACGTGAAGTGAAGGAAATCTGCCAGAAGATTCTGGCCAACCCGGTGATGGAAAATTTCGAATTCACCCTTGAAAAGGTCTCTGCATGAGCATTCGTGTTGGTGTTATTCAGTTTCCCGGTTCCAATTGTGATCATGATGCCCTCCATGCCTGGGGGACGGTGACCGGGCAAACGGCACGGCTCATCTGGCATAAGGATTCCGATCTTGGTGATGTGGATCTGGTTTTCCTGCCCGGCGGATTTTCTTACGGGGATTACCTGCGGTGCGGTGCAATCGCCAAGTATTCTCCTGTGATGAAGGAGGTGGTCCGGTTTGCTTCAAAGGGAGGGTTGGTGGCCGGCGTCTGTAATGGCTTTCAGATCCTGGTTGAATCCGGGTTGTTGCCGGGCGTTCTTCTTCCCAATACATCCCTGAAGTTCATCTGCCGGCATGTGAACCTGAAGGTGTCCAACGCCAACACACGCTTTTCATCCTCCTATCAGCCTGGTCAGATTATCCGGGTTCCCATTGCACACGGGGAAGGGAACTACTTCGCCCAGGATGATGTCCTGGCCGGTCTGCAGGATAACCGGCAGATTGTATTTCAGTATTGTGATGCCGATGGCAGCATCAATGAAGAGGGTAATCCCAACGGCTCTGCCCTCAACATTGCCGGAATTGTGAACCGTGAAGGAAATGTGTTCGGAATGATGCCTCATCCCGAACGGTCTGTTGAAACCAATGTGGGAGGAACCGATGGCTTGGGATTCTTGCAATCAATTATCCGGTCTCTTGAAACCCGCCCGGTATAACCGGTTTGTCTGGCCGGTCCTGCTGGCAGTCACTGTTGGTTGCCAGTCCGGAGGACCGTCGGTTGGCACCAGCCCGGCAGAACCACGGTTCCCCTATCCGGCCGTGGTCCGCATGGACCCTTCCGGTTCCCGGTTGTTGTCTCAACAGATCAGTCAGTTGCTTACGGCAGAAGGGGCCTCCTATCAGGTGGTCCGTATTGACAGTCTGTCCGCAGCACTTTCTTCCCTGGAATACGGTTCCCCTGGAATCCGCTTGTTCGGTGATACGGACTCATCACGTCCGGTAACTGGTCTGGAAGCCGGTTTTCGTCAATTTATTGACCGGTATTCCAATGTGTTTCAGGTAAAATCGGGTCAATTGCAAACCGAAAATATCACAGAGAGTTATGATTTTACCGAATTCACCTTCAGAAAGTCATTTCCTTCCCTGATCCCGTTTATCAATCCGGAAATAAATACCATTCAGGTGGTGATTTCCCGTTTTGGTGAAGTGGGAATGCTGCGTTCAACCGTACTGCCAGACCGACCCATGATTTCACCCGAATGGGTCGCTGCCGAAGAAATCCGCAAAAATCTGGTCCAGCATAAGATTGATTACATGAAGGATGGTAAAAACCAGGTTTATGTCATCCAATCAGCCGATCAGCTGAGCAGTGGTGACCAGCAGGCTTTGGTTGTTTACCGCCGGCGAACCGACGTCCCCGGTCAGGAAATGACCCCGGCCTCGACCGAAATCCGCTACCACTACGTCTGGAAGTTTGATGTGTTCGTGCCAACGAAACCCAATCCACAGTTCAGGATTTTTGCCGATGCAACCACCGGAGAGGTGCTCGAAAGCAGATTTATCGGCGGTAATTGACCCCCGGTTTTCTTGATTCTGGCTGGCAACCGACCTACTTTCGTTGATTTATTAAGGAAACCACTATGTTCGGACTGAGTGGCGGGGAAATCATCCTCATTCTCATTGTATTTCTGATTCTTTTTGGCAGTAAGAAGATCCCTGAATTCGCAAAATCGCTTGGACAGGGCATGAGTGAATTCAAGAAAGCTGCAAGCGATATCCAAAAGGAAGTCGAAGCAGATCCTGCTAAAACGGACAAGAAAACCCCACCCCCAACCAAGACTACCGATAACTGATTGATGTCGTTTACTTATTCATCTTACCGCGATTACCGGTCAAGGCTGACTTCTGGAGAATTCACCTGTCGCCAGGTGGTTGATCATTACTTGAATGCCATCCGTGAAAAAGCGGCTCTGAATTGTTATCTCGAAACATTTGATGATCTGGCCCGGAACCAGGCTGATCAGGTACAGAAAAAGCTTGCCGATGGAACGGCCGGGCCGTTGGCTGGCATGGTGATCGCTGTCAAGGATGTGTTAACCATCGAAGGTCAGATCACTTCCTGTGCTTCAAAAATTCTAAAGAACCATCGGGCGGTCTATCATTCAACTGTTGTTAAAAAGCTGATCGAGGCAGATGCCATTCTGATCGGTCGTACCAACATGGATGAGTTTGCCATGGGGTCATCCAATGAAAATTCAGCTTTTGGCCCGGTTCGGCATCCGATGGATCCCGAACGCGTTCCTGGTGGAAGTTCGGGCGGATCGGCTGTTGCCGTGGCTGCCGGCCTTGCCATGGCCTCTCTTGGCACCGATACCGGTGGGTCCATCCGCTTTCCGGCCGCCCTTTGCGGAATAGTTGGTTTGAAACCGACTTACGGGCGAGTGAGCCGCTTTGGTCTGATTGCCTATGCATCCTCCTTTGATCAGGTCGGACCGTTTACCCATTCTGTGGAAGATGCAGCACTGATCATGGAAGTGCTGGCCGGTCACGACCCTCTGGACTCAACCTCGGCACCCTTGCCTGTTCCCGGTTATGCTGCCGGACTTAATAAACCGGTTGGAAAACTCCGGGTCGGAATTCCGGATGAATACCTGGCAGAAGGGTTGAACCCCGAAATTAAAAACCGTTTGCTGGCGGTCGCAGATCGGCTGAAGTCTGAAGGAGCCACCGTTACTTCGGTGAAACTGCCTCATACTCCTTATTGCATCGCCACATATTACATTCTGACAACAGCCGAAGCCTCGAGCAACCTGGCTCGGTACGATGGAGTACGGTTCACCAGCCGTGCTGAAAAACCGGCTACACTCAATGCCATGTATGTGAAGTCCCGCAGCGAAGGATTTGGTCCGGAAGTCAAGCGCCGCATCATGCTGGGAACCTATGTGTTATCAGCCGGCTACTACGATGCCTATTATGCCAAAGCACAAAAGGTCCGGCGCCTGATCCGCCAGGATTTCGAAAAGGCATTTGAGTCTGTGGATGTTTTGTTAACCCCCACCACACCGGGTACTGCCTTCCGGATTGGCGAGAAAACCACTGATCCGCTCGAAATGTACCTGTCGGACATTTTTACCGTTTCGGCCAACCTCGCAGGAATCCCGGGGGTCTCAATTCCTGCCGGCCTGGCCTCTGACGGACTTCCGATCGGGGTTCAGTTATTGGGTAACCACTTTGATGAAGCCACACTGCTGACCACAGCCAGGGCCATCGAAACATTCAAATTCTAAAAACCGGAGAGCAGAAAAATGGCAGTGCTTGTTGACCGTTCAACTAAAGTAATTGTTCAGGGAATTACCGGGCAGGAAGGATCCTTCCACGCCGGTCAGATGAAGGAGTATGGAACACCGGTCGTTGGTGGAGTAACACCAGGCAAGGGCGGAACGATTCACGAGGGAACACCGGTCTTTAATACCGTTGATCAGGCAGTGAAGGAAACCGGTGCCAATACCTCCATCATTTTCGTTCCGGCTGTTGCTGCAGCCGATGCCGTGATGGAAGCAGCCGATGCCGGAATCAGATTGGTCATCTGTATCACCGAGGGAATTCCTGTTAATGACATGATGAAGGCATGGACCTACCTTCAGGGACGTGAAACACGGCTCATCGGACCCAACTGTCCGGGAATCATCACGCCCGGTATCGCAAAAATCGGGATCATGCCCGGTTTCATCTTCTCGCCAGGCCGTGTCGGCCTCATCTCACGGTCGGGAACCCTGACTTATGAAGCAGTGAACCAATTGACCAAACTCGGAATCGGCCAGTCGACCTGTATCGGAATCGGTGGGGATCCCATTATCGGAACCCGTCATATCGATGCTGTCCGGCTGTTTAATGAGGACCCTGAAACCGATGCCATTGTGCTGATCGGTGAAATTGGTGGGTCGGATGAGGAAGATGCTGCATACTACATTCGCGATCATGTGAAAAAACCGGTTGTGGGATTTATTGCCGGTCGTACCGCCCCTCCTGGTCGCCGGATGGGTCACGCTGGCGCCATCATCTCGGGTGGAAAAGGAACAGCAGAAGAAAAAATCAGAGTTATGAAGGAATGCGGTATTCATGTGGCCGATTCACCGGCCACTATCGGCGATACCATGAAAAAAGTTTTGGGTAAATAATCATAATTGGAGTAAAAATGGCAGTAGAACGCACGCTTGCGATTCTCAAACCGGACTGTGTCCGCAAAAACCTGATTGGTAAAGTAACCGCGCAGATTCAGGAAGCAGGTTTCAAAGTGGTCGCAATGAAAATGACCCGCCTGACCCAGGAAACAGCAGGTGGATTCTATGCAGTTCACAAAGAACGTCCGTTTTTTGGTGAATTGGTTACCTTCATGTCCTCTGGTCCCTGTGTTCCCATGGTTCTTGAAAAGGAAAATGCAGTGGCCGATTTCCGTAAACTGATCGGAGCAACCAATCCCGCCAATGCTGAACCCGGAACCGTCCGGAAACTGTATGCCGATTCGGTTGGCGAAAACATTGTACATGGCAGCGATTCCACCGAAAATGCCGCCATCGAAATTGCCTATCATTTCAACGCAGCCGATCTGGTAGCCAACTACGGATTCTGATCTGAATTTTTCAGATTGCGAAAACCCCGCTCTGTGCGGGGTTTTTTGTTTATGGTAACTGGCAGACTTCAGGACCCCATCCATTTTCCAGTGTGCGCTGTTTCATTGTTAAATTTGTTGTAAGTTGGGTAGCCTGATCAGGAACGATACCTGCTTTTTCTCACGATCCACCAGACAACCGGGATATGTAAATGGTGACCTCTCTTCTGACCTTTCTGAGCCTTACAGCCTTCCCACCGGCAGGAGATCATTATTCTTCAACGGATTCCGGCAGGGTCCGGCTGGCCTCTGAACTGGCCTGGGAATCTGGACGCTTATCAGGAAATCAGTATGCACTGCTGACAAATTCAAGCAGTCAACGGTTGTTCAATCTTGCCGATTCACTCATCAAAACGGAAAGAGCGGCTGTTTTTTTCAGTCCGGAACATGGTTTTGGTACCAATCTGCCCGATGGGGTCCATTCAACCGATGAGCAATACAAGGGCCGGCCGGTGGTTTCTCTCTATGGAAACAAAAAGAAGCCCCTGACATCCGATTTTGGGGTGGCTGATACACTTCTGATCGACATTCAGGAAGTGGGGCTCCGGTGGTACACCTATTTGTCAACCATCCGGTACTGCCTGGAATCGGCTGCCATGGCAGGTATCCCGGTTATCATCCTTGATCGTCCGAATCCACTCGGTGGTTTAATTTCGGAAGGCCCCATCCCCGATTCAACCCTGATGAGTTTTGTGGGTGCGTTACCGGTTCCGGTCCGCTATGGCCTCACAGTGGGAGAGTTGTTTACCATGGCTCAGCATCAAAACTGGTTTCCTCTCATGAAAGACCTGAAACTGACCGTCATCCGGATGGACGGTTGGAAACGAAGCATGCTCTGGCCCTCCACCGGACTCGACTGGATTCCTCCGAGCCCAAACCTACCAACGTTCCAATCGTTGTATTGGTATTCGGGTACCTGCCTGTTTGAAGGAACCAATCTGTCAGAAGGACGCGGGACCGATCTTCCTTTCCGTTGGACCGGTGCTCCCTGGTTAAATCCAGCCGATTCCATTCTGTTCAATCAGTCTGGAATCCGGGTTCAGTATGACGAAAAAACACCGGTTTCCATTCCAGGCAGGGCCCATAAACCGAAATATGAAAACGAACGGCTGCCCGGGTTCACAATGAAATCCATTACAGGGGACCGTTCTGTGCTGCAATCAATACGGCAGGTGATTCTGTCCCTTCAATCAGCCGGAAGACCATTGACCATCAAACCTTATCTTTTTCAGTTATTGGGAAGCCGGTCGGTGGAAGAAACGGAGGAGGAAATGAAGGCCCTGAATGATTTCAGGATAGAAAGCCGGTTATACCACTTCTATCCCTAAATCCGGTTGCGGGTTCTCAGGTGGGCATGAAGCCGTTCAACGAAATGAGCCTGTGCGGGATTCAGTTTCTTTTTTGCCATTTCGCAGTGAAAAAACCGGGCCTTGTCGGTTTCGGGATACACCTGAATCTGTCCCGAGTTGGGGGGCCATTCAACCTGAAAGGTGTTCGAAACAATGGGTGTTTCTGCAGACACATTTCCTTCGAAGGCCCAGCAATGTACCGTCTTTCCGCCCCGTTGCATCACCGAACCCAACGGAATCAGTTCATTGGTATGAACAGTCAGACCGGTTTCTTCCTGAAACTCCCTGATGGCGGTCTCAAGCAATTCCTCATTGGGCTCCACCGATCCTTTCGGGACACTCCAGACTCCCCATTCACGGTTTTTAAAATAGGGTCCGCCGGGATGCGCAAGGAACACCTCTAACTGGCGTTCACGAACGCGGTACATCAATAATCCGGCAGAAATGGGTTGTGACATTTTTTGAGATTGGTTATAAATAAGAAACTAAAATTAACCGAGAAATCAAAACCGTTCCTGAGCGGATTGAATGGACTTGAAACAGGAAGGTTGTGTATCTTTAAAGCAGCTTGTTTTATGCCCCGGATCAGCTCACTGATCGTCATTTTGCCCCAGCAGGATTGTCCATGGAAATAACGTTACATCCATCTGCCAGCCCCATTCAACCACGCAAAATCTTCGCCATTGGCCGGAATTATGCGAAGCATGCCCGGGAACTTGGAAATCAGGTTCCTGGTAAACCGGTGGTGTTTATGAAACCCCTCACCGCGTTGTGGCCATCAGACCAACCCATCCCCTTTCCCCGACATGGAAAGGAATTGCATCATGAGGCCGAATTGGTGGTCCTTATCGGAAAAGGCGGGCGACATATAACGGCAGAGGCAGCCCTTGATCATGTGGCTGGTTATGGCATCGGACTCGATCTGACTTTACGTGATGTTCAGCAGGAGTTAAAGTCGGGCGGTTTGCCATGGGAACTGGCAAAGGCCTTTGATGCATCGGCTCCCATCGGACTTTTTACCCGCAGCGTTTCTGACCCGCAGAATCTTCGGATTCGTTGTGAGGTCAATGGGGTCTGCAGGCAGGATGGCAACACCGGCGATATGATTTTTCCGATTCCGGTTCTGATCAGCTATCTGTCTGGCATTTTTACACTCGAGCCGGGTGATCTCATTTTCACCGGAACGCCCGATGGAGTAGGGCCCCTGAATTCCGGTGATGTGGTGTCTGTTTCCATCTCTGAAATCGGAGAGACTGTCTTTACGGTTGGTTCCTGATGGTTACAGGTTTACTACTTCTTCTGCAACTGAATCAGCCCGGTTGGCTGCAACACGGATTGGATTTTCTCTGGCCGACCGATGCAAGCACGGAACTCACTTCCTCATTTATGGAATTCAGGTCCACCCACTTCCATTACGGGCTTGATGTGAAAACCTGGAATAAAACCGGGTATAAGGTGTTTGCCGCCGAGCGTGGCTATGTTTCCAGAATACGGGTTTCTCCCACCGGATACGGCAAGGTGGTCTATCTGACGCACCCGGGTGGTTTTGTCACCGTATACGCCCACCTGGAACGATTTAACGGTGCTTTAGAGAAACGAATTATCAGAGAACACTACCGGCTTCAGAAAAACAGTTTGAACCTGTCCTTCAGCCCCGAAGAATTTCCTGTGAAACGGGGAGATCTGATCGCCTTTACAGGGGAATCGGGCATCGGGACTCCTCACCTTCATTATGAAATCCGTGACAAGGAAGACCGGGTCATCAATCCGCTTTTTGCACATGGCAGTGAAGTTCAGGATACAAGGCCGCCCGAAATAAAACGATTGGCTCTGGTTCCGCTCTCCCGGGAAACCACCATTAATGGTTCACGGCTTACTCACCGGTTGAATGTGACCGACACGTTCGATCCTGAAACCACCCCATCTGACATCCCGGTGATAACAGGTCCGTTTGGTGTGCTGGCCGAAGGACAGGATCATACAACCAACGGAACCAACCGGCTTGGAATTTATCAGATGACCCTTTCGGTCGGTGACCGGTTGTTGTATCAGTCGGTTTATGACAGTTACCCGATCGGATTGGCAAAATTCATCCATGTTCATCGGGATTTTGAAAGTATCCGTATGGGATATGGTCGTCCGGTACGGCTGTTTCCGGTTCCGGATAATCCGGTCACTCAACCGGTGACTCAGGATCCTGAGTTCTGGTTCGGTCAGTTGGAAGATGGGGTTCACACCCTTCAGATCAGCATGAAAGATTTTCACGGAAATGAAATCAGGCGACAGCAACCGGTGCTGATCAAACGGGAATCGGTCCTGATGGCTGATACCGAACCTGTTCCGGTACGTGCTCAGGCCCTGCTGCCCGGACTTCAGCGCGAAAATACCGATGCTGGTAAAAACGGATACAAAATCGCCGCGGGTTCGGGTTGGGTCCGGTCGGGAGAAATTGACAGTATAGAGGTGGTCAGTCAGTTCGATCAGTTCAGAATCAGACTCCGGGGAAACCAGTTGCATCAGCGGATGATGACGGTAACCACCGAACTGAACGGTCGTTTTGTCTTGCCTGATTTTGCAGAAAGCAATGAGCAGGGTGTATGGTTGTGGTATCCCGTTCCATCAGGCGAGCGGGTGATATCCATCCGAACCTCGGTCTATCATGCAACGGGCCGTCTCTATTCATCAGAAGTGAATGCCTATTGGGTGGCGACCACCGACGAAATTCTTCTCGAACTTCCATCCGGAACAGATCTGACCATTCGTCAGAACAGCCGGTTCGAAAATTCCTGGCTGTTCATCAGGGAATCTGGCTCACCACAACAGCCGGAAACTTACCGGATCCTCATCGGTCCGGAAACGGTACCATTTCTGTCGTCCATTTCCGTCCGGATTCCGGTGCCGTCCCCCTCTGATTGGGGACTGATGACCTGGACTGGAAATGACTGGGCCTGGGAAGGAGGATCGTCTCAATCCGGGTATCTGACTGCCGCAGTCGGCGGATCGGGTTATTTTGCTCCCGGTAAAGATACCGAGCCACCGGTGCTCTCTGTCCGGAAAAAGAAAAACTGGAAGCCAGGGACTCTTTTTCTGGTCGATCTGGAGGATCGGATTTCGGGAATTGATTATTCATCTTTTCAGGTTCTGATCAATGGCGTCTGGTGTCGGGCCGATCTCGATCCGGAGAGAAAAGTGGCCGTTGTTCATCCCGAGCGGATTAAACCAGCCGATGAGTATCTTGCGGTCATCAGAGTCAGTGACCGAAAAGGCAATGAAACCACTTACACAGGCAGATTGTAGTGATTAAGAACGGAGGGTGGTCATGAAACGAGTTTTGAAGGGCCTTGCATGGAGTCTGCCAATCTTGGCAGGCCTGATTCAGGGCTGTGCACCTTCCGATTCGGTCAGAGAATATATCTCTGATCAGATGAATCCTTTCACCCGCAAACATATCAATTACGCCTTGTATTCAATGATCAGGGATAATCAATCCCGGATCTATTTCTCTCTGCAGATTCCCCGGAACGAAATCACCTTTGCGCAAAACGGGGATTCGTACCATGGTTCCCTTCAGCTCAGACTCCAGGTCAGTAAAATAACGGGAACGGTTGTACTCGATACCACCATTTTGATCGCAAGACAGTTGAAATCCTATGAGGAAACCCAGCAACAGGTCTTTGAGAAAATTCAGGTCGGACTTCCTCTGGAATCAGGTGGATTTCGGGTCGAAGGTTTGGTGACCGATGAAATTTCCGGATCAGATTATAAGATTACCACAGTTTACACCATCGACCCGAAAGACTACAAAATTCAGCTCTCTTCCATCCGGTTTCTCGATTCTCCTAACTTCGGGGATGTATCTGTGACCAAACAGCTTCCAATCGGACCGGGCAGGGAAGCCCAGATCTCTTTTGACATTGGTCATTCAGGTCTCGATTCGCTGGATGCCAGAATACTCTTGATGATCACCCGGGTTAAAAGTGATACCGTGATTGCACGACCCCTTTACGGATTGAATCCCATTATGGGCTCCATTGAAACCCGGGGCTATAAACTGACCGATCCGCTCTATCAGTTCACCCTGTTGGATTCATCCCTGACCCTTCATTCAACAGGGACTCTTTCGTTAAACCTTCCATTTCCCGATACACTGAAGCTGGGCACTTATTATGCCACATTGCTTGTAAAGACATCTGTTCAGACGTATACATCCAGAAAGGAAGTGTTCCACGTTTTTCCCGAAACTCATCCCTACATCAGAAACCTTCATGATGCTGTGTCGGTCGTTCGTTATCTGGCAACCACTTCTGAATTTGAACGGATTGTTTCCGGGGGAGACTCCCTGCTGAAATCCAACTTTGATGCTTTCTGGTTGAACCTGACTGAAGGCAACCCTGCCGTTGCCAAACGCAAAATTGCCCAATTCTATGAGCGGGCAGAAGAAGCCAACCGGTTTTTCTCAGGATATAAACCGGGTTGGCGCACCGATCTGGGCATGACCTACATTGTCCTTGGGCCTCCGGTCATGGTAGAATGGACTCCCACCCAACTGACCTGGTACTATTTTTACCGTCGGGTGGGCCAGAACATTCCATTGATATTCACTCCGATCCGGGTGGATGATGTCATAGTGGGGTATACTTTTGACCGGTTCGCCAATTATGAAGATTTCTGGCTAGAAACACGCAGAAACTGGGAGCGATAATGGTGAAGACCATTCTGATAACCGGTGCATCCGGTCAATTGGGGTTACCTCTGGTTCAACATTTTTCATCAAAATCGTACCGGGTGCTGGGAACGTGGTCCGGGCAGAAACCCGGTCTGGTTCATCCGATGGTTGAGTGGGTCCAATGGACCGCCGGAGACCTTTCCGGACAACAGAAACTTGCAGATCGATTATATGAAACAGGCGATCTGATGGCCTGGTTTCACCTGGCGGGTGGTTTCTGGGGAGGCTCCACCTTGGAAATGACACCCCTGCAACAGGTGCATCATATGATGCAGATGAATTTTTTCTCGGCCTCTGATCTGGTCCCGCTGGTCATTCCATCGCTGAAGAACAGTCCTCATGCATCGGTCCTTTTCATCGGAGCCGAAGCTGGTTTGTCTCCTTCCCCCGGTTATGGTGCCTATGGCGCCAGCAAAGCCTCTTTGCATTATCTGGCCGATACACTGGCACGTGAAGCAGGTGGCAAAGGAATTACTGTGAATACCCTTGTTCCAGCCATCATCGATACCGCATCCAACCGGACAGCAATGCCCGATGGTGGCTTTGACAAATGGATAAAACCAGCAGAAATCGCCGCGCTTATAGAGTTTCTCATCAGTCCGGCCGGCTCGGCCATCAACGGATCCACCATTCGTCTGAACAAATAATGTCTCTCGTGTGCTTTTGTCAATCTGTGGGGGAACAGGAGGTGGTCGCAGCCATCCTCCGGGGAGCCTCTTCGGTGGAAATGCTGGGACATTTTACATTGGCTGGTACAGGTTGTCATTCATGCCATCCCGACCTGGAACGACTCCTCCGCCTGAATCGGGTAAAAAAGGACCCTGATCAGGATACACAACTTTCTCTTAACTTCCCCGGGTGATTCAAGCAGAAAAAAAGACCTGATAATATGTATATCGGGTTAACACCAATCAGATTTATAAAAAATGGAGACTTTTATTAGAGCAGAATTAGAAATCAGAAAAAATTACAAAAAAAGTAGAAATCAGAGGAACCGAGGCAAATATTTGCAGCCGTACCTGATGAATCCCGGGGCTTGTGCGGCCGGATGATCAGCAGGACTGAACTCAAACCGAAAGAGGAGCTCATGGAAGAACGTTATGACAGTTGGCCAGTGAAAGCGTTCACTGTGTCAATGATTGTCTGGGGTCTGGCATCCCTGTTATATGGTGTGCTGATTTCTCTCCAGATGGTCTATCCCCAATTAAATTTCAGCGAATATTTCACTTATGGAAGAATCCGGGCTATCCATACCAATGGCTCTGCACTCGGTTTTGGTCTTTCTGGAATTTTTGCGTTGACCTATTACTTTGTTCCCCGGTTAAGCAAGGCACCGCTTTTCGCACCGGGAATTGCCAAAGCCATGTTCTGGTTTTACAACCTCACCATCGTGGTGGCTGTGATTACACTCAGCCTTGGTTACAGCAGTTCCAAGGAATATGCTGAACTCGAATGGCCGGTCGACATCATGGTCGTGCTGGTTTGGGTCATGTATGCGATTAACATGCTGGGTACCATTTTTACCAAAACCGTCGATAAGATGTATGTATCACTCTGGTACATCATCGCCTCGGTACTTGGGGTGGCCATCCTGTATATTTTCAACAACCTGGCATTGCCAGCAGGTTTGTTCAAATCGTATTCACTCTACGCAGGTGTGAATGATGCCAACATGCAGTGGTGGTATGGTCATAACATCGTTGCCATGATTTTCACGGCTCCGATTCTGGCCATCTTTTTCTACTTCCTCCCGAAAGTCACGGGTCTTCCGCTTTACAGCCATCGTCTGAGCCTGGTGGCTTTCTGGTCATTGATCTTCCTGTATTTGTGGACGGGTGCCCACCACCTGATCTGGACACCGGTTCCCGATTGGATTCAGACGGTGGCCATTGCTTTTTCCATCATGCTGATTGCACCCAGTTGGGGATCGGTCATCAACGGTTATCTGACCATGAATGGAAACTGGGAACAGATGCGTACCAATTATCTGACCAAGTTTTTTATCATGGGTATCACCTTCTATGGTCTGCAGACCCTTCAGGGACCTTCTCAGGCCATCCGGTCCATTTCATCCCTGATCCATTACACCGATTGGGTTCCGGGACACGTTCACATGGGTACCATGGGATGGTTTGCTATGACCATTATGGCTTCCTTCTACTATGTGATTCCGAAATTATATAAAACCGACCTGTATTCGGTCCGGCTGGCCAATCTGCACTTCTGGCTCGTCTTTACCGGACAGATTATTTATTCCATCACCATGTGGATTGCCGGCATCATGCAGGGCGCCATGTGGAAAGCCACCAATCCGGATGGAAGTCTGAAATACACCATTCAGGACAGCATCACAGCCTCGTATCCTTATTGGGATTTACGCGCAGTGGGCGGGGTGATCTTTATTGCCGGATTTATTGTGTTTGCCTGGAACATGTATAAAACCATTCAAAGTTCTAAAGAAAACGAACCAGCAGGTTCAGTCAAGACAGCAGGTGCCATATGAGTGATCAATCGGTTAACATCGTCGAGCGTAAACCGCTCCTTATGATTGTACTGGCCTTACTGGTCATTCTCATTGGTAGCGTGATTACAGCCTTCATTCCGCTTTTCATGGAATCCATGGAAGTAAAAATCGATACAGTCCGGCCATACACAGCGCTCGAACTTGAAGGCCGCGATATCTACATCCGCGAAGGCTGCAACAATTGCCATACTCAAACGGTCCGTCCTTTACGGGATGAGGTGTTACGGTATGGGGAATTCTCCAAATCGGGTGAGTTTGCCTATGACAGGCCTTTCCTGTGGGGTTCCAAACGGACTGGCCCGGATCTGGCACGGATCGGAGGTAAGTATCCCGACAGCTGGCACGTTCAGCATATGAAGGATCCGCGGTCAATCGTGAAGGATTCGAACATGCCGGCGTATCCCTGGCTCGAAACCCGTCCGGCCGATGCAGGTTCTATCACCGCCCGTATGAAAGCCCTCCAAACGCTGGGTGTTCCATACACGGATGAAGAAATTGCAGCCGCTCCTGCACAACTTGATGGAAAAACGGAAATGGACGCCATGGTTGCCTATCTTCAGGTTTTGGGTACCATGATTGCCAAAGCACCCGTGGAAACCATCGAAGAACCTGCACCGGCTCCAGCCCCATCCGATTCCGCTCAGGTGCAATAAGGATCAAAAACCAAATGGCATATGTAATTCTTACGGTTGTACTCGGGTTGATCATGATCGGGATCATTATTTATTATTACAGAAATTCTGTAAAAGAATCGGTCGAGCAGCCGAAGTACGATATTTTAAACGATGACGAGGAGTTTTCAAATGGAAAATCAGGAAAAACCAAAACCTGAATCCGATTACGATGATATTTCATACCGGAATGAAAGCAAGCACAAATTGCCCTTCAGCTTTATTGTACTTGCCCTGATTCTGCTGGCTTTTGGTGTTTATTACATTCCGCAGTACCTGCCGGGAATTTCCGGATGGACTCAGGAAGGTGAGTTTAAAGAGACCATGGCTGTTTATGAAAAGAAAAAAGCAGCAGCCACTGCGGATACCATTCAGTATGATATGTACTATGGTGTTGCCGAGGCAATTGCAGCAGGAGGAACCACCTACGCAGCAACTTGTTCTCCATGCCATGGCGCTGCAGGTGAAGGCGGAATCGGTCCTGTCCTGAATGATGCAGAGTGGTTGTATGGTGGTGACCCGAAACCCATCTACAAATCCATTGAAGTTGGTCGTCCGAAAGGCATGCCCGGCTACAAAACACAATTCAGCCAGGATGATTTACTCAAACTGACTGCCTTTGTGCACTCGCTGTCTGTCAAGCCCTGAGCTATTCTGCAATTGAGCACAAAAGCCGGTATCAGGTTCTGGTACCGGCTTTTTTTTAACCGGATTCTCATCCTGTCCGGTGACACCACCCACTCAAAGAATCCTCTGAAAGAAAACAGAGGAAAATAACATGCGCAAGGTCCCTTACTATTACCCTGAAAAAGGCAAATTTGCAGCCAGAAGACGGTGGACGATCAGTTTGTTTTTTCTGATCATGATTGGCATTCCGTTTTTAGTTTCCGATGGCATCAGCTTTTTCCGTTTTGATGTTGAACGGATGGAATATCATTTATTTTTCTCGGTTTATTCATTTACCGATTTCCATATTTTCCTGTCACTCACCCTGGCACTGACCGCTTTGCTGATCTGGGTAACCATGGTTTGGGGAAGGATCTGGTGCGGATGGATCTGTCCGCAAACCATTCTGACAGACTTCGTCAGATGGTTTGAAAAATTCTGGATGCCCCGTCAATCAATCCGGGGAACCGAACGTGCCTTAAGAATGGCAGGAACCTGGTTCACCATTTTTCTTTTCATCTGTCTGGTGACCCTTGATATTATCTGGTACTTTATCAGCCCATACGAATTTTCTGACCGTTTGTCATCCGGTTCGGTTTCTGTCTTTCTTGCCGGATCGCTAATCGTCACTTTTCTGGTCCTGTTTCTGGATATTGCCATTGTACGGCAGTCTTTCTGTGAATACATCTGCCCTTACGCCAAGTTACAAAGTGCCATTTTTAAGCCCACCACACTGATTATCGGCTTTGATAAAAGCCGTGAAAATGATTGCACCCAATGTACCATGTGTTCACGCGTCTGTCCGGCCGGAATTGACATCCGGGATGGATTGCAGATGGCCTGTATTGCCTGCGGGGCTTGTATTGATGCATGTGAGCCTATCATGACCAGAAAGGGAAAAGAAAACCTGGTCAGTTATCACTCGAGGGAAACCCGTCAGTCCCTGCTGCATGATAATGCCACCTTATTTGGAGCAGGTGGTGTGGTTCTGCTACTTTTGACAGGTTTTTTTGTGGTTACCCACCAAACCGTCGAATTGACGGTGACCCGAAACACCGATATGGTGGCACGGCAGGTAGGTGAAGACAGAGTGAACGGATATTGGATTTCGGCTGATAATCATGGAAAAAGCCCGGAATGGATCAGAATTTCGGTTCCGGACCAACGCTTCAGCATGATTCCTGCCATCGATTCGGTTCTGGTTCAGGCAGGGGAGCGCATCCGGTTGCCCCTGATGATCCGCAGCCGGGAAACAGATTCTGTTCAGACGGTGACCATCAGACTTCAGACCAGACTTCAGACGACAGACTTTAATCAGGGATTTACACGTGAGTAAAAACGGAATTAACTGGTGGCCCGCCACCATTGTCTTTTTTTTCATTCTTCTCATTGGCGGATTGGTCCATATCGTGTGGGTTGGAAAAGAGTTGTTCATTCCGCCGGTTAAGGATGACTACAAGACCCAGCAGGACTTTTTTCAACCCGAATCGGATCGTCGCCAGATTCAGGAAAAATCGGGTTTGGATCTGAAAATGGCAGTCAGTTCCCTGACGACCGGTCCCCAAACCCTGAGTCTTTCGTTTTATCCATCAAAAATGTTGAATCTGGAAACCGATACCGCCAGAATTATCCTGTACAGGGCCACCGGGACCACACCTGACCAGAAAATTCTGCAACTTCCTTCAACTGACTCCACCTGGGTCATTCCTGTTCAATTCACAGAAAAAGGTGAATGGTTCATCCGAACCACCGTGCCCGCCGGATCCTTCGATTTCCGAAAAGAATTCAGGATGATCATTCGCTGATATGCAGAAAGGTTCCCTTTTTTACTGTGATCACTGCTCAAAACTGACCGCCCCCAGACAACTGACCACCGTTAGTCTGCAGGGAGTGGACCGGCATTTTTGCTGCCCCGGATGTGAATTTTCATGGAAAACTTTAAAAAACCTGGGGTATGATGATATTTATAACCTCCAGAGAAAAGAGTTTGGTCTTCCAGAGGACCGTTCGCCGATTGAACTGACCCCTGAGGAGCAAAAAAAACTGGATGAAATGACCCGTCAATTTGTCCGGGGTGACGGTTACATCAAGCTGGTTTATCTTAAAATCGAGAAAATTCACTGTGCGGCCTGTGTGTTTTCCAGTGAAGAAGTGGTCAGACGGTTACCCGGTGTGCTTGATTTTTCGATCAATCCGGCCACCCACCGGGCACGTGTCCGCTGGGACAACCGGCTGGTGACCATTCCCACCATTCTGAATACCATTTCTGGCATCGGATATTACGCCTATCCTTTTAACCCGACCGCCGAAAAACCAACCATGGAAGCTGAGTCGAAGGATCTGACCATACGGTTGGGGGCTTCAGCTTTCCTTTCGATGAATGTCATGCTGATATCCATCGGTTTATATGCCGGCTTTTTCCAGGGAATCGACCCTGTGATGAAGGGATTTCTTCAGTGGATTAACCTGGTTCTGACCATCCCAGGGGTATTCTATGCAGGAAAACCCATTATTCTCGGTGCCTGGCAGAACATTAAGGCCCGAAAACCAGGCATGGATTTTCTCATTGCCTTGGGAACCCTGTCAGCGTTTTTCCTGAGTACGGTTCATACCATCACCGGGGAAGGGGAAACCTATTACGATACAGCCAACATGCTTATCTTTTTTATCCTGCTTGGAAGGTATGTAGAGATTAAAGTTAAACGGATGGTGCTGCGGGAATCGGATAAGTATGATGAATTCAGGGTGGAATCGGTCACCCGTGTTTCCGGTTCCGGGCGGGAAACGGTTGCCATGGACCAGGTAAGTCTTGGGGATGAGCTTGAATTCTATCCCGGAGACCGCATTCCAGTGGATGGCATTCTGATGACCGGGGTGTCTGCCTTCGATGAGTCACTGCTGACCGGAGAGTCGGTTCCTGTCGAAAAAATGAAGGGCGATGCGGTGATTTCGGGAAGCAGGAACCTGGTTTCGACGGTTACCATCCGGGTAACCGGAACCGGAGAGGGAACCGTTCTGAGTCGCGTGATGGAACTGATTGAGGAATCACAACTCACCAAATCCCCCCTGAGCCGGTTGGTGGACCGGGTGTCGGCAGTGTTTATTTACATAATTCTGGCTCTTGCAGCTTTGACTGGCTTCTATCACCATCTGGCCGGGACGGGAATTTCTCCTTTTCTGACGGCTGTGGCAGTGCTGGTGATTGCCTGTCCCTGTGCACTGGCCATCGCCACTCCCATGGCCATCCTGGTGGGTAATGGAGTTGCCCTGGGTAAAGGACTTCTCATCAAATCGGGAGATGTTCTTGAAAATCTGGTTAAGGTCGATCATATCGTTTTCGATAAAACTGGCACATTAACAACCGGGGTGATGCGTGTGGCTGAAGTCAGGAGGGTGGGTGAAAGACCCATCACCGATCCGGTCCTGTCCTCATTGGCTCATGCCGAAACGGAAATTTTTCACCCGGTTGCAAAAGCAATCAGTTCCTGGGGGCTCGAGCAGTTTGGCCGGTATGGTGATTACTCCAATCCTGAAAGTGTCCCGGGCCGTGGAATCCGGTTTCAGGTGGAAGGCCTGTGGGTTGCTGCTGGAAACATGAGCTGGATGAAAGAACAATCCGTTTTGTTCCCTCAGGATTACGGATTGGATCAATTTACCGGAGCTCCCGGAAGTGTACCGGTCTTTGTTTCCATCAACGGAACCCTTCAGTTTGTTTTTTTGGTGGAAGATTCCATTCGCCCCGAGGCAGCAGATGCCATTCGACATCTGAAGAAAAATGGATACAGGATCACTGTCCTTTCGGGTGACCGGAAGGAAAATGTGCTGGGCCTGGCCCATTCACTCGGACTTGACCGGGCGGACTGTCTGTATGAACAGTCGCCTGATGATAAACTCGAAAAGATCAGGGAATTCAGCCGGAATGGAAGCCGCATCCTCATGATCGGCGACGGAGTTAATGATGCTCCCGCGCTGGGATTGGCCGATGTGGGAATTGCCATGGGCGAGGGAAACCGGATCACCCTCGACAACTCGGGGGTGGTTCTTCTGAACAACCACCTTCATTCCATTGGTCGTGTGCTTTTCCTGGCTGCACGCACCCAGCGGAAAATCAGGCAAAACCTCTTCTGGGCGCTTGTTTATAACGTGGTGATGATCCCCCTTGCCATGACAGGGGTTCTGATTCCGATCTATGCGGCCGCGGCCATGTCAGCCAGCTCGGTATCGGTGGTTGTAAACTCTGTCAGCCTTCGCTGGAAATCCTGAAGACAGATGCCGATTTTAGAATTATGACTTCACAGTACGCCCTCATCATCATGTCGCTTCTGATTGCCCTGGCAGGATTTGGATTGTATATCTGGGCAGCCCGGACTGGTCAGTTCGAAGACACTGAGGATACCAAATATCAGGTTTTTGATGAGGATGATGACCAGCAGGCACCACCTCCCGATCAAGACACGACTCATTCACAAACTGAAAAAAAGTGAAATCAGTCTCCTTTGTGATTCTTGCAGGCTGGATGGTCGTTTTTACTGCCTGCGGTCCTGACCAGCCAGGAACCCCTTCGGCAAAGGAAGTCCTTCCGGATAGTATTTCCGGTTCAACTCAAACCCAGCCCCATTTCCGGTATCTGGATGACCGAAATGCGGTCAGTTATCTGCTCGATTATGGAAAAAAACATCCGGGCAATGACCTCATTCTTTATACAAGCATGGGTGAAATCAGAATCCGGTTGTATGAGAACACACCGGTTCACCGGGCCAATTTTATCCGGTTGATTGATCTCGGTTTTTACGACCGGACTGTCTTTTACCGGGTCATCCGCGGGTTTGTGCTTCAGGGAGGAGATAGTGATGATCCTGCCAGAAAAGACCTTAAAAAGAAATACGGGGTTTATACGCTGCCTTCCGAATTCCGCCCCGGTCTGATTCACCGGCCCGGAGCCCTGGCTGCCACAAGGGACTACGATAACAATCCGGAAAAGCGTTCATCTCCCTACGATTTTTATCTGGTGCATGGCAAGACGGTCACCCGGTGGGATCTGGATAAAATTGAAAAGGATAACAAGCGGGTTTTTTTACCTGAAGAACGCACTTTTTATGAAACCACCGGCGGGGCCGCCCACCTGGATGGTGAGCATACCGTGTTTGGCCAGGTAACCAAAGGTCTCGATGTGATTAACCGGATTGCATCCGTTCCGGTGGATCCGGCCGATTGGCCGCTGGCCGATGTCAGAATCGACAGCATTCGTCTTGTGCACTGACTCATCAATTAACCCGACAGGAAAGTCATGATAGTATCAAATACAGGTGAATGGGCTGCACTGGGAACGACCGTATGCTGGACGGTAACTGCCCTTGCATTTGAAAGAGCGAGTCGTGCCGTTGGCTCGCTGGCAGTCAACTGGATTCGTCTGATCATGGCGATGATTTTTATCAGTCTGTTTACCTGGGCCAGCCGCGGATTGTTCTTTCCGGTCGATGCCACTCCCCATGCCTGGCTCTGGCTTTCTCTTTCAGGATTGGTCGGATTTGTACTGGGCGATTTGTTCCTGTTCAGATCCTATCTGGAGGTGACTGCCAGAATTGCCATGCTCATCATGACCCTGGTCCCTCCCATGACGGCTCTGGCAGGTTGGATGTTTCTGGGAGAGACACTGACTTTCATCCAACTGACCGGTATGGCCCTGACTCTTTCAGGTATCGCCATTGTGGTGCTGAAACGTCCGGGTACAGAAGGCGGAAAACTGGATTTTCATTATTCCGTTAAGGGAATTTTGCTGGCCTTCGGTGGGGCCGTTGGCCAGGCTGCCGGACTGATTCTGAGTAAAATCGGAATGGGAACTTATGATCCGTTTGCATCCACTCAGATCAGAATCATCACCGGTATTGCAGGATTTACCCTGATTGTGACGGTTTTGAAAAGGTGGAATTCGGTGGGTGCTGCCATCAGACAGGCCCCGGCAATGGGTGCCATGGCCACAGGCGCCTTCTTTGGTCCGTTTATCGGAGTATCCCTGTCCTTACTTGCGGTTCAGACCACCCATGCCGGCGTGGCAGCCACGATCATGTCGGCGGTCCCGGTACTGATTATTATACCTTCGGTGTTCCTCCTGAAAGAAAAAGTCAACGGAAGGGAAATGATCGGTGCAGCCATTTCAGTAGCCGGAATTGCCCTTTTATTCATCTGAGTGCTCATCCCTCAGGTCCGTCCAACTCCGGGCCCCGGAGGGCTAATCAATAATTAATTGATTTTTTTGTCTTTTTGATGGGCCAATTGGGTGATTTGCTTTGAAAACAACGGCGATTTTTTGTTTATTTGCCTTGATTGTCAAAAAATGTCTGTGATGAACCGGCGTTAAACCGCTCTCACCCGATTTTACAATAGATTCATTGTTGTCACTTAATGCCTGAAGGTCCTATGAATAACCTGTTATCGTCAAAAAACCGCTTCTGGATGGGTTTACTTACCGGAATTCTTTTCCTGCCGGCTGTGGCTTCTGCTCAGTCCGATGTGTTCCTTTCTGTTTCAGGTTCGAAGGTTAAGCCAGCCAACGGAGACAAACATCACCTTTATGACTATTGGATCCGTCCAGGACAGGGCGCTGGCAATGCAGTCATTCAGATTTTCGACGCTGGTATTGCCGGGGTGACCGATGAGGTATCGGGTGATGCCAATACCAATTTCACTTATTCACTTTACAATTTTGAAACCCTGTATGACCTCAACGGGTCTGACCTGGTTCCAAAGCCTTCTAATCAGCAACCAATTGAACAATTGGTGGCAGGGACCGAGAGTAAGTTTGCCAACCGCTGGGTGACTTTTAAACAGGTATCGGCCAATGCCAATGGCTACATTCTACGGGTATATGCCAACGATGGAGATGATATCAATAACTTCAAGGTGTTGGTAACCGATCGCGAGGGTAATTTCAATGCCTCTGCAAACTGGACGCTGCTGGCAAATGATTTATCACTGACCATTTTCAATCTGAATCCGCGTGATGAGATTCAGTTCATCCCTGCTTTTGACTCCGAATTTGAGCCGCCGGTTATGGAGATTCTGGGCGCAGATGACTCCCGGGTGTTCGTAAAGGATTACTTCGGTAATGCATTCCGGGTTGGTTCTGATAAAGTGGCCTGGAATGTGAATGCCTTCGGAATTCAGAACCAGTGGGGACTGACCATTACCGGATCGAGCAATGTGAGCAACACCCTGGGAATTTACGGTCGGGATAAAAGTATTCTCTGGAATATGAATTTTATTTCAACCTCCATTCTGACCAAACCCAGTATTAATGTGGTTCAGCAAACCGTTGAGGATTGCTTTTCAACGGCATTCAGCCTCGAGGTTCCTCCCGATCAGAATGCGCTGAAAGCACGAGCAGCTTTTATTTACGGCGAGAATGAATTTGTGGAAGGCGCATCAGCCACCATCAATTTTGGCGGTCCGGGAACCTATAAGGTCAATGTGATTTATCCGACCCAGAAAGTATATGTTCCTCAGTACTGGACCTATGAGACAACAGTGACGATCCGTGAAAAACCGAACGCAGTAATTATCTCTGATCGTGAAAGCATGGCTCCTTCCGAAGTGCTCAAATTCGCGGCCCTTCAGCCCCCGAAAGGAAAGGAAGCCGGTCTGAAATATTTCTGGTATGTCAATGACCAGCTTCGTAAGCAAGACATCTCTTTCGATTTTTCCAGTATCATTCCCGGTACCTACATCGTCAAACTGGTGGTCAGCAACCAATCCACCAATTCCTCCTGTGCCTCAGATACAGCCGCCAAACGGATTATTGTGAACTCACAGCCCTACACTGAAATTGATGGAATGGAAAAAATTGCTCAGGGAGAAGAGGTCACGTTTAAGGCCAAAAACACCGATGACCAGGATCAGCAACCACTTGCGTACCGTTGGGTAGGTCCGGGAATTGTCAGCAGTGCAATCGAAGATAAAGTTTCCATCCGTCATACTGCTTTCGGAAACTATGAAGTCACCCTGACGATTAATGACCCGATCGGAGCTTCAAACTCGACTTATAAAACTTCCTTTAAGTATAAAGTCAATGCTGCACCGGTTCCGTCCTTCGACGTTCCTGAAATCGTGGCCACCGATCAGCGTGTGGTTCTCAATGCCGAGCGGACAACCGATCCGGATAATAAAAACCTGAAGTACACCTGGGAAATTTCCGATGGAAGAACTCTGAATGGAGTTACTTCCACGCTGACCTTCTCCAATCCCGGAAAGTATACCATCAACCTGAAAGTGGATGATACCGAGGGAACAAAAAATTCAGTTCAGGAATTGAAAAGGACCATTTCGGTCAACTTCCCTCCTGTACCCAAAATTGCAGCCAAAACGCGTGATTTTAAGGGATATCAACTGTTCAGCGCCGATTCCAGCCTCGATAAGGATCAGGGTATTGTTAAATATACCTGGGATTTCGGCGATGGAAGCGGAGACATTGGAAACAAAGTTTACCACACCTTCCAGAAACCGGGAACTTACACAGTCAGCCTGACAGTCGATGATGGAATGAAACTGGCCAACTCGGTTCAGTCCACCTCTCATACCATCGTGATTAACCAATACCCGGTTGCTGTGATCACAGCGCCTGACCGTCAGGATCCATCCAAACCACTTGTTGTCAGTGCCGATCAATCCAAGGACGCAGACGGCAAAATTATTTCGTATGAATGGTTCCTGAATGGCGTTCCATTCTCAAACCAGGTTCGTGCTCAGATCAATGTAAAATCACCAGGAGCCCATGTCCTGTCACTGAAGGTGAAGGATGATTCTGGTTTTGACGACGCCGTTCATGTGGCCTCAAAGCGGATTTTCGTTAACCAGGCTCCTGTGGCTTCGTTTGCATCGGTGCCTCTGGTAACAGATCCCGAGACACCAGTGCTTCTCGATGCCCGCGGTTCAAAGGATCCGGATGGAAAGATTAAGAATTTTACCTGGGCCTTCACCGATGGAACGGTGATGAATGGAGACACCGTAACCAAACTGTTTACCAAACCGGGACTTCAGAAATTTACCCTTCGTGTCGATGATGGTGAAGGATTTTCCAATTCGGTAACAACTTTGCAGAACCTGACTGTACTGGTGAATACCAGCCCGCGTCTGGTCACGCAGAAACGCATTAAATCCAATTCCCGTCGTGTGCAGTTGGATGCGTCCCGGTCTGCAGATCCTGATGGTCAGGAATTGATTTACTCCTGGACCTTCCCGGATGGCAGCAAATCGGAAAAACCCCTTGTACAATGGTATGCGCCAGAAGGTGGAATTCATAAAATTCTGGTAACGCTGGATGATGGTCAGGGTCGGAAAAACAGCGTGGTATCAGACACAGTTACCGTTGTTGTGAACCGTCCGCCGGTTGCCGTGATGGATAGCCTGAAGGTGGTCAAAGCCGGAAAACCTGTGGAGTTTGATGCCAGCCTGTCCTATGACCCTGATGGAGACCCGGTTTCAATCACCTGGGACTTTGGCGACCGGAAACCTTTCAAATCAAAGGATAATAAAGCCGCCTTTACATGGCAGCGTCCGGGATTCTATCCGGTTTATGTAAGTCTGGAAGATGGTTTCTCTGCGAAACCCGTTATCACCACTGTAGCGGTGGTAGTGGAAAGCTACCCGGTTGCCAGCATGGGATTCAGAGATACCAGTGCATTTCTCGGTAAGGAATTCATGTTCAGCTCGGCAAAAAGCGAGTATCAGAACGGACGGATCACCTACTATGAGTGGGACTTTGGGAACGGGGATAAGGCCTATGGTCCCACTGTCGCCTACAAATACATGAAGGCCGGTTCTTACACCGTTACCCTCACCATTAAAGGTGGTGACCCCGGACCCGATCAGCCTGTCAGTACCATTCAGGGAACGGTTAAAGTTCTGAACGGACCTGTTGCCGTGATCAGAGGTCCAGAATGGGCCTCACCGAATGAAACTATCACGTTTGACGGAGGTGGTTCTTTATCTCCTGTTACGATCCGTGGATTCAGCTGGGTCATTAAAGGACCTGGAGCCAAAGATTCGGTTCTGTACACAGGTCCGTCTGTGCGCCATGTGTTCAAGGATACCGGAAAGTATAAAGTTATTCTGACCATCAGCAATCTCGATAAAGTGAACAGCGATGACCGGACGGTAAAAGAATTGACGGTCAATGCCACCCCTGTTCCTCAATGGGTGGTTCCTGAAATCGTTGCCGAGGGTGATCCGATTGTTCTGGATGGACGTCCGTCAGTAGATCCGGATGGAATTATCACCTTGTACGAATGGCGGATTAATAACCGTCTTGTCGGAACTGATCCTTATGTGGTGGTTCCATCTCCGAAATTCGGTGTCTATGATCTGGAACTTCGGGTGTTTGATAATTCGCCCACCAAAAATAATGCGGCCTCTGTTAAACAGAGGTTATTGGTGAATGCAGCCCCTGTTCCCAAACTTGCCATCGATTTACCGGTTTACGAAAAAGAATCGGTTACTCTGCGTTCGGTTGAAGTGATTGATCGTGATAAGGATAACCTGACCACCACCTGGAAACTGAACGGAAAAGTGGTTCCTTCTCCTACCATTAATCTGGAACGTGGAAACTACACCATCACGCTCATCCAGAATGATGGTAAAGGACAAACCAACTCGGTGGATAGTATTCAGCAGGTGCTTACCGTGAGCCCGGCACCGGACATCAATCCGGCTTTCCCTGCCGAGATCAGTCAGGGAACCATTGTATCCGCCGAGTCAATGGGATTACCAAAGTTTACCGGATTCCATGTCCGCGGAAAATCACAGTCTACCTGGGTGGCCGATACATTGGGGGACCGCACCGTCCGGATTGTTTGGCAGCCACGTAAGGAAATCCTGAAACAGGTGGATAAGCAAACAAAAGTTTGGCCGCAACTCGCCTTTAAATCACTGGCTGGCTCACGCAAGGATCTCGATTGGAATCCGGCCAACCCGGTTGTCGAATTGGTTGCACCTGAAATCAACCGCCCGGAAGATAAGAATGTTATTTACGAATGGATCCTGAACGGTCAGACCGTTGCCTATGGAAAACGGGCTTCAGCCACGGTCAGACAGGGTGAAAATGTCTTTACTCTCAGGGTAACCGATGCAGATATTTTCGGTGGGAAACCTGCAGAGACACTCATGACAGTGGTTTGTAAATAAGGTCTGCCTGATAAAAAATGAAAAGGGCCATTCTGTCGGATGGCCCTTTTTTTTTTGCAGGGGCTTACATTGATGGATCTCCGCCAGCCGATTTTGTAGTATAAAGAAACCTTTTGATTTTCTGAGTCGGGGTCTTCTCGAAAGGTTCTGGTTGTTCGATAATCCGGGCAATTTTTGCAAATTTTGAAGTCCGTTGGTTAACAGCAGATTTCAGTTCCTCAAAAAAGGCCAGAATTCGTTTCCTGGCTCCGGCTTCATTGGTGGCGTGCTTTGCCAATTCCTGATCTATAATTTCAGAGTTAAGAAAAACCCTTGCAACGATTTCTTTACCATCTTCAAGAACCAGACTTTCCGAGACCCAATCATGTTCATTCAGAAGGGACTCCAATTCTTCCGGATAGATATTCTCGCCGGAAGGACCAAGAATCATATTCTTTGATCGTCCTTTGATGAACAGGTAACCATCCTCGTCAATATATCCCAGATCACCCGTGTGAAACCATCCATCCTGAGAAAGCACCTCGGCTGTTTTTTCCGGATCACGGTAATACCCGGCCATAACATTTGGCCCTTTTACCCAGATTTCACCCGCACCTGTTACCGGATCGGGGTGATCAATCCGGACTTGTACGTTCAGAATGGCTTTTCCGGCCGACCGGAGTCGTGTGGTTTCGGGGGGAGTCCCGGTAACAAGCGGTGATGTTTCAGTCAGTCCATAACCAATGCAATAGGGAAAGCCTGCCTCCCGTAAGAAGAATTCAGTATCCGGGGCAAGGGCCGCTCCACCAATGCAAAATAATTTCAACTCTCCGCCAAAGGTCTGTAAGAGCTTTTTTCCGGCTTTCTTGTTTAACAGTTTCCTGAATGGAGGCAACCCATACACATTTCTGATGATGAAATTGCCATGGAAAGCGGGAATGATTTTTTGCTTGTAAATTTTTTCAATGATCAGCGGTACAGAAAGCATCACCGTGGGACGGACGGTTTGCAGTGCCGGCAGAAGCACAGGTGCGGTCGGGGCCCGGTCAAGATAATGAACACTGGCACCGGCAGAGAGCGGCGTTAGAAATCCAAGGGTGCACTCAAAAGTATGTGCCAATGGCAGAAGCGACAGAAAGCGGTCTGTTTCAACAATATGGACCAGTTTCCTGACGCTCTGGATGTTAGCAATCAGGTTCTGATGGGTCAGCATCACCCCTTTTGAATGTCCGGTGGTGCCAGACGTATAAATGATCACTGCAAGCGAGGGGGATTCCTTTTCATGCGCTGAATGAAGAAAACGACGTGCCCGTGCTTTCAGGTTGGTCAGGGCCGCTTCACCAAGACGAAGCAGAGTCTCCCAGGTTTTGCCTCCCCGCGATATCTGAAAGGTTTCCAGGTTGATGGTGAATTTGGCTGGAGATTCGTCGAGTCGGTTTAACAGACGTGGTGAAGTGAAAACAGCCCTGGCCTCGGAATGACGGAGAATATGGCTGACGGCACCCGTGTGAAAATCAGGCAGAATCGGTACCACCACACCGCCCGCCTCCTGTATGGCAAGGTAAGCAATGCCCCAGTTCATGTGATTTTCTGAATAGATGGCCACCCGGTCACCCGAGGTGATTCCCTCATCGTTAAGCATTTTGGCAAGCTGCATGACCCGATGGCTTACATCCAGATAGGTCAGTGTCGGTCCGTTAATCATGGCAAGTGCGGGCCGGTCTGCATACCGTGCAGCCGATTGATGGAAAAGGTCGGGTATGGTGGAAACTGAAGAGGGAGCCGTGCTGATCATCGGTCATTCCTTAAAAACCGGTAAGATGAACAATTGCTGATTTCATTTCAAGACCCACCGGAATGGTCCGTCAGGTCTCTTCGGATGGTTACCCATCTGGTCAATTTTATAAAGCAAGGCGGAAGGCTATCTTTGGCCCTTTGAATAACCGGGAACACATGCGGTCCAAACCTTCACTTCTGATCATTTTTCTGACGGTCTTCATCGATCTGATCGGATTCGGAATGATCATTCCGCTGCTTCCGTATTATGCCTTGGCATTTGATGCCTCACCCCTGATGGTGACTTTCCTGTCTACCATTTACTCGCTGATGCAATTTCTGTTCTCTCCTTTCTGGGGTGGGCTTAGTGACCGTTTCGGTCGCCGGCCGGTCCTCCTGATTTCCATTGCCGGTACGGCTTGTGCCTATGGTTGGTTTGCCGTTGCAGGTTCCCTTACCAGTTTGTTTATGGCCCGGTTGCTTGGTGGCGTATTTACCGCCAATTTTGGGGCGGCTCAGGCCTATATTGCTGACATTACCACCACCGAAAACCGGGCAAAGGGAATGGGGCTTTTCGGTGCTGCATTCGGACTCGGATTTATTGTTGGACCGGCGCTGGGAGGGCTGCTTTCTCCCTTTGGCTACATGGTCCCCGGTCTGGTGGCCGCCTCACTTTCAGTCCTCAATTTCGTTTTTGCCTGGTGGTTTCTTCCGGAATCCCAGCAACCGGCAGTACGCGCACGAAACCGGCAGAAACCTTTTCAGTGGTTGGCTGTCCACCGGCCGTTCACCGACTTTCTCCGGTTGCGGCAGGACCGGAATCCGGTGTTTTTCCTCATCCTGATTGTCTGGGTGGTGATAACCGGGCATGCAATGTTTGAAGGAACGTTTGCATTGATACTTGAATCGGTGCTTCAATTCAGTGCCCGCGAATTTGGCCTGATCTTTACCGTAATCGGCATTGTTACGGCCGTGGTTCAGGGTGTGCTGATTGGTCCGCTGACACAGCGCTTCGGAAACAGGTTTTTAATTATCAGCGGATTGTGGTTTACCATGTTGTCGTTGGTAATTTTATCCCTGATGAGTCCGGATTCGCTGTGGTTGCTATACATCGGAATTGTGAGTTACTCCTTTGGTCTGGCTCTTTTTTCGCCCAGCATGAATGGACTGATTTCAGGAATGACCCATCAGGATGATCAGGGCAAAATCCTTGGCCTTTCTCAGGGTTTCGGAAGTCTGGGCCGGATTGTCGGACCGGTGACCGGTGGGCTGGCATTTACGGCAGGACCTCCGGGATTACCTCTTTGGGCTGGTGCAACTTTAATGGGCCTGGGGTTGTTATTAATTTGGAATCATTTGAAACCGGACCTGACCAGATCATGAAATTATATACCAAAACCGGAGACCAGGGAACCACCTCACTTTTCGGAGGGCAGCGGGTCAGCAAAGCATCTCTCCGTGTTGAAGCTTATGGGACCGTTGATGAAACCAATTCGGTGATCGGATTGGGCCGGACCGTTGCAGCAGATTTTCAAAGGGAAGATGAACTGCTGAAATCCATCCAGAATGACCTGTTTGTTCTGGGCGCAGATCTGGCCACACCCGTGACCGCCTCAGGACCCTCGCAGGTTCCACGGATCTCGGATCATCATATCAGGGAAATCGAAAAACAAATCGACTTTTATCAGGCTGCCTGTCCGCCTTTCCGGTTTTTTGTCCTTCCCGGAGGAACTCCTCTGGCTGCTCATCTTCACGTTGCCCGAACGGTTTGCCGTCGGGCAGAACGGATCGTGGTTCAACTCTCTGAATCCTCTCCGGAATTTGAAAATATCATTGTATATTTAAATCGTCTTTCAGATCTTCTTTTCATCATCGCCCGGTACGTGAATCTTCAGTCCGGTGTCTCAGAAACTGAATGGAAAGTCAGAGGATGATCCTCTGCCGGTTTTCCGGTTGCTTTCTTTCTTCTGCAAATCGCAATCCGTAACGAATTTGTTTCAGAGGTGATGTATGTCTGCTCAACCGACCCGGTTGTTTGAACTTCTCGAATTTGCAAAAACCCGCCACAACCGCTTCGATGCCATTTGTAACAAAGTCAATGGCCGATGGATCCGGTATTCCACCGAAGAGTGTATCCGATTGTCAGAATTTTTCGGACTCGGGTTGTATTCACTCGGAATCAGAAAAGGGGATACCATCGGACTGGTTTCTGAAAACCGACCCGAATGGAACTTCATCGATCTGGGATGTCAATCGATCGGGGCCGTCCTGGTACCGGTTTATCCGACCTCGGCTCTTGAACAGATGGAGTACATTCTAAACGACGCCGAAATCAAATATTTCTTTGTCAGCAGTGAAGTGCTTCATGAACGGTTTTCCCCCTCGTATAAACAATTGAAAACCTGCAAAACGGTTTATACCATCAATAACATTGAGGGGATGCCTTTCTGGAAGGATGTGCTCCATGCAGGAGAAAAACTTGCAGGTGAGAAACCTCATCTGATCCAGGAATTAAAGGCTCAGGTAACGCCCGAAGATCTGGCCACTCTGATCTACACCTCTGGTACCACCGGCGAACCAAAAGGGGTCATGCTGACTCATGCCAATATCGTCAGTAACGTATTGGCCTGTCAGGATGTGTTAGACGTTCAGCCCGGCAAGGACCGAACACTCAGTTTTCTGCCTCTGTGCCATTCCTTTGAGCGGATGGTGAACTATTTCTACCAGTACACAGGTCTGGGTGTTTATTATGCGGAAAGCATGGATACCATTGCCGACAATCTGAAAGAAGTGAAACCGGATTTGTTTACCACTGTTCCGCGGTTACTCGAAAAAGTTTATGACAAAATCGTAGCCAAAGGTGCTGCGCTGAAGGGGCTTAAAAAGCAATTGTTTTTCTGGGCCCTCAATCTGGCAAAGCGGTATGATCCGGAAACCAACATGGGATTGTGGTACAATTTCCAGCTGCACCTGGCCAATAAACTGATCTTTTCGAAATGGCGTGAAGCGTTGGGTGATAACATCCGGTTTATTGTGGCAGGCGGAGCAGCCTTGTCACCAAAACTGGCACGTGTGTTTTCAGCCGGAAAGATCAAGGTGCTTCAGGGCTACGGCCTCACCGAAACCTCTCCCGTTATCAGTGTGAATACCATTAAACGAAACAGAATGGGATCCATCGGACCAGTCGTTCCGGGAGTGGAGGTGATGATTTCCGGGGAAGGTGAAATTCTGGCCCGGGGTCCGAACATCATGCGGGGTTATTACAAAAAGCCAGAGGCAACCGCCGAGGTTATCAGGGATGGCTGGTTTTACACAGGCGATATCGGTCACCTGGATTCGGATGGGTACCTGTTTATCACCGATCGAAAGAAGGAAATGTTCAAAACATCGGGTGGAAGGTATATTGCCCCTCAACCCATTGAAAATGAACTGAAAGCCAGCCGGTTTATTGAACAGGCCATGGTGATCGGCGAAGGAAAGAATTTTGCTGCTGCACTGATCGTGCCTTCATTTGTTCAGCTGACCGATTACCTGAAAAAGAAGCACACTAAACTGCCTGATAATTATGAAATGACGCATACACCTGAAGTAATTGACCTGATTCAGCGCGAGATTGACAAAGTGAATGAACGCCTCAGCCAATCCGAGCGGATTAAGCAGTTTCGACTTCTGCACCATGAATGGACCATCGACAGTGGTGAACTGACACCCACCCTGAAGCCAAGGCGCAAGGTCATCCTGGAAAAATATGCCGCTCAGGTAGCCGAGATTTATGCCGGATCCGAGTCAGAGCACTGATTAAATGGAATTAACGGATAAGATCATCCGTAAATAATCCGGACCGATAGTATATTTGCCTTTTACCGGCTGGTTTTTACCAGCCGGTTCTTTTCCCTTCCGGCCCTGCGATTTCACAGGCCCACCCGATTGACCATTCCGGGAAAGTACCCGGAGATTACCTAATTGATGGAGATTCCATGAAGCGGATCATCCGCCACGCAACCGTTTTGGGAGCAGGGGTGATGGGTTGCCGGCTGGCTGCCCACCTGACCAATGCCGGGATAGACGTGCTTTTACTCGATATCACCCCTTCTTCTCTGACCCCTGATGAGGAAAAAAAGGGACTGTCCCTGACCGATCCATCCGTCAGAAACCGGTTGGCTGATTCCGGACTTGAAAATGCCCGCAAATCAGATCCGGCCGCCTTTTACTCGAAATCCCTTGCTGCACGGGTGAAAACCGGAAACTTCGATGATCATTTTCCTTTGATTAAAGAGTCCGACTGGATTCTCGAAGCCGTGATTGAAAGACTCGACATTAAGCAATCGGTCTTTGAAAGGGTGGATCAATACCGCAAATCAGGAAGTCTGGTTTCGACGAATACCAGTGGAATTCCGGTACATCAGATGCTGACGGGCCGCTCAGAGGATTTTAAGGCTCATTTTCTGGGAACTCACTTTTTCAATCCCCCCCGGTATCTGCGTTTACTCGAGGTGGTACCCACTCCTTTTACCAAACGGGAAGTGGTCGATTTTGTGCTGGACTTCGGCGACCGCTATCTGGGAAAATCAACGGTTGAATGCAAGGATACACCCGATTTTATTGCAAACCGGATCGGGGTATTCGGCATGATGAATACGTTCAGGGTTATGGCAGAAACTGGTTTGGGAATCGACGAAATCGAAGCCATTTCCGGTCCGCTGACCGGACGCCCGAAATCGGCAACCTTCAGAACGGCCGATCTGGTCGGCCTCGATACGCTGGTATTGGTTGCGTCGCACCTGCATGAGGTGTTGGTTCATGATGAGAAGCGGGATGTGTTTAACATTCCGGCCTTTTTAACCACCCTGGTGGCCAACGGTTGGCTGGGTGATAAAAAGGGACAGGGTTTTTTCAAAAAGGTCAAATCGGCTGAAGGCAAATCAGAGATTCATACCCTGAATCTGGAAACGCTTACCTATCATCCAAAAAAGAAAGTCAGCTTTCCAACCATTGAGATGACCAAACCGGTGGATGACCTTAGAACCCGCCTGAAAATGATCTACGGTGGCATGGACAAGGCGGCTGAAACCTGGCGGCGACTAACTCTCGACCTGCTTGCCTATGCGTCGAACCGCATTACGGAAATCTCAGATTCACCCGAGAATATTGATCTTGCCCTCCGGGGCGGATTTGGCTGGGAATTGGGTCCGTTTGAGTTGTGGGATGTATTAGGCGTTCAGAAGGTGCTTGCCGATATGGACAAGGCAGGTGTCACACCAGCCGGATGGGTCCGTGACATGGTCCAATCGGGACAAACCACGTTCTACCGACGTGAAGGCACGGGAAGAGTTGTGTACCATCCAGCCGGAAAGACGATACATCAGGTATCGGAATCCAAAAAATACCTCCTGCTGGATGATCGCCGTTCCTCGCATGTGGTTGAGAAAAATGCTGCTGCCTCGATGATCGATCTGGGTGATGGCATTCTCGGTCTGGAGTTTCATTCGAAAATGAACAGCATTGGTCCCGATACCGTTTCTATGGTTATCAAGGCAATTGACCGGGCTGAGAAGGAATTTGACGGGCTGGTTATTGGCAATCAGGGACAGAATTTTTCGGCTGGTGCCAATCTGGCTTTGCTGCTCATGGCCGCCAATGAAGGGGAATGGGACGAAATTGATCTGATGGTCAGACAGTTCCAGAAAATGACCATGCGGGTCCGGTATTCGTCGGTTCCGGTGGTGGTTGCTCCCCATCATCTGACGTTGGGTGGTGGCTGTGAATTGGTTCTGCATGCCGACCACGTGCAGGCGCTGGCCGAAACGTATATCGGGCTGGTCGAGGTCGGTGTTGGACTGATACCCGCCGGAGGTGGCACCAAAGAAATGATGATGCGCGCCATGGACAAAGTGGCCGATGGCGGTGTCTATCTGCAGAATCTGCGCGATGCCTTTATGGTGATGGGAACGGCAAAGGTTGCTACCAGTGCGCGAGAGGCACTTGAAATGGGTATTCTGCGTCCGTCGGATGGTGAAACCATGAATGCAGACCGGCAATTGGCCGATGCAAAAAGTCGTGCCATGTCCCTGGCTGCAGCCGGTTACCATAAACCGGCTCCTCGTACCGATATCCGGGTACCGGGCAGGGGAGGGCTTGCAACGGTTAAAATGAGTATTCATCTCATGTGGATGGCCAAACAGATCACGGATTATGACAAGGTCGTTGCCGAAAAACTGGGCTACATCATGTGCGGTGGTAACCTCAGCGAAGAAACCAGAGTCTCCGAGCAATATCTGCTCGATCTGGAACGGGAAGCCTTTCTGAGTTTATGCGGAGACCGCCGGACGCTCGAGCGCATTCAGCACATGTTAAAAACAGGAAAACCTCTCAGAAATTAGGGTTTGAAGGTCACCTTCGAACAGGCAGTAACAGGTAACATTCAATCACTATTCACCATTTACCACATATCAACATGACCGAAGCCTATATCGTTGCCGGTTTACGTACACCGGTAGGAAAAGCGGGAAAAGGAAATCTGCGTTTTGCCCGACCGGATGATCTGGCAGCAGACGTGGTCAGGCAACTGGTCCGGTCGGTACCCGCACTGGATCCGGCCCGGATCAACGACATCATCATCGGATGCGCCATGCCGGAGGCTGAGCAGGGATTTAACATGGGCCGGATGGTGTCTCTGTTGGCCGACCTTCCGATTTCGGTTCCGGGAATGACAGTAAACCGGTTCTGTGCCAGCGGATTGGAGACCATTGCCATAGCCGTTGCCAAAATCCGCGCCGGAATGGCCGACGTGGTTATTGCCGGTGGGGCAGAAAGCATGAGTCTGGTTCCCATGGGCGGATTTAAAATCGCCCCGAATCCGAAATTGGTTGATACCATTCCCAATTATTACCTCGGAATGGGTCTGACTGCTGAACTGGTTCAGGCGAAATATGGAATTTCCCGTGAAGATCAGGATCAGTTTGCCTTCCAGAGTCATCAGAAAGCACTTGCTGCCATTCAGTCCGGTGTATTTAACGCCGAACTGGTCCCCATAACACTTGAACGAACCTGGCTGAATGACAAAGGGAAGCTGGCAAAAGAGACACTGACTGTTCAGACCGATGAAGGACCCCGTGCAGATACCACACCAGAACGGTTGGCCCAACTGAAACCGGTCTTTCTGACCGGAGGAACCGTAACGGCAGGTAATTCCAGTCAGACCTCGGATGGGGCAGCCGCCGTTCTGATTGTTTCAGAAAAGGTCGTTAAGGAATTAAACCTCACTCCGGTTGCGCGATTGGTAAGTTATCAGGTGGCGGGTGTCCATCCCGAAATCATGGGCATCGGTCCGGTCGAAGCCATTCCTCTGGCTACCCGTCAGGCTGGTTTATCCATTCAGGATATCGGACTGACCGAACTGAATGAAGCGTTTGCAGCTCAATCGCTGGCTGTCATCCGTCAGGCAGGGTTAAATCCGGACACAGTGAACGTCAACGGAGGAGCCATTGCTCTCGGTCACCCGCTGGGTTGTACCGGCACCAAGCTCTCCGTTCAGCTCATCAATGAGATGAAGCGGCGGTCGGTGAAATACGGCATGGTTACCGCCTGTGTGGGTGGAGGACAGGGAGTCGCCGGCATTTTTGAACGACTGGGGTGAGAAAGGCAGGAGTCAGAAGAAGGAATTCAGAATTCAGCCCTTCGGCTCCGCTCAGGGACCGGAATATGGAAATTCACCCTCTCCGCCGGAGAGGGAAGGGGTGAGGGTCTGTTGACTGGTTTTCTGGGTAAAAGCGATGAATGATGAACTCAAACCCCTGCTTTTTTTAATGAGTTGTTTTCATGGAAGATGCGCGTCTGACCGGACGGAAAGGGTGGAGTTAAACTGTTCGTTCTGTCAGTGATTTCATCCAATCAGAACAAATTCAGACATCAGGACACTTTGACAATTTATAAAAGGAATTCCACATGGGTAACTCTTCAATAAAAGGCGGCGATTTTCTGATAAGAGAAGTATCTGCCGGAGAAGTTTTCACACCGGAACAATTTTCGGATGAACACAACATGATTGCCGAACTCGTGAATGGATTTGTTGAGCAGGAGGTCATGCCTCACCTCGACGATATCGATGCAATGAAAGAAGGCCTGTTGGCAGGTATCATGAAAAAGGCAGGTGAACAAGGCTTGTTTCAGGTGTCGGTTCCAGAGGCGTACGGTGGCATGGAAGTGGATAAAACCACCTCGATCATCATTGCGGATTATTCGGGAAAAGGTGCCTCTTTTGCGGTTTCACTCGGAGCCCACACCGGAATCGGAACCCTCCCGATTCTATACTTCGGAACAGAGGAACAAAAGAAAAAGTATATCCCAAAATTGGCCTCGGGTGAATACTTGGGCGCCTATGCACTGACCGAGGCGGGTTCAGGGTCTGATGCACTGGGAGCAAAAGCAAAGGCAGAAAAATCGGCAGATGGGAAATCGTGGATTCTCAATGGTGAGAAAATGTGGATTACCAATGCAGGATTCGCCGATGTATTTGTGGTTTTTGCCAAAGTGGATGGGGAACAGTTCACCGGTTTCATTGTGGAACGCACCGATTCCGGGGTCTCTTTGGGCGCTGAAGAGAAGAAAATGGGCATCAAAGGATCCTCGACCCGCGTTGTCAAGCTGGACAATTGTGTGATACCGGCTGATCGTGTGTTGGGTGAAATCGGGAAGGGCCACAAAATTGCCTTCAATATCCTGAATGTCGGTCGTTTCAAATTGGGGGCCTCAACCATCGGGGCATCGAAATACGTCATGACTGAAGCCGTTAAATATGCCAATGAACGCAAACAGTTCGGTGTTACCATCGGGACCTTCGGCGCCATTCAGCATAAAATCGCCGAAATGGCCATCCGGAATTATGCAGGTGATTCCATGTTGTACCGGACGGCTGGTCACCTCGATGCGGCCACTCACGGACACCAGGCGACCACTCCCGAGGGAGCAGAAGCAGTTCTTCGCGGAATAGAAGAATTCGCCGTTGAATGTTCCATTCTGAAAGTGGCCGGATCTGAAATACTGGATTATGTGGCTGATGAAGGGGTTCAGATTCTGGGCGGATATGGATTCAGTGCCGAGTACCCCATGGACCGACCCTATCGCGACAGCCGCATCAACCGGATTTTTGAAGGAACCAATGAAATCAACCGGCTGCTTATTCCCGGCATGCTGCTGAAACGCGCCATGAAAGGTCAGTTGAATCTGATGGGTCCGGCCATGGCTGTACAAGGTGAACTGATGTCGGTGGGTGGATTGGAAGAAGAGTCGGGTGAATTGTTTGCAGCCGAAAAGAAGGCCATCGCCAATGCCAAAAAGGTTTTTCTGATGGTGGCTGGTTTCGGTGTTCAGAAGTACATGGATAAAATTGCCGATGAACAGGAAATCATGATGAACGTGGCCGATATCATCATGGATATCTACGCCATGGAATCCATGCTCCTACGCACCGAAAAACGGATTGCGGCCGAAGGCAGGGAAGCCTGTGCTCATCTGGTGGATGCAGTGAGTGTGTATGTGAATGATGCCATGGACCGGATCGCCTCCTGGGGAAAAACCGCCATTGCATCCATGTCGGAAGGGGATGACATGAAAATGCTTCTTTCGGGCCTGAAACGCTTCACCCGCTGGACACCGGTGAATACACGCGATGCCCGTCGCCGGATTGCCCGCCGACAACTGGAATCGAACCGCTACGACATGTGAAAAATGACAGGCTGCTTCCGTTCGGTGGCAGCCTGCTCGGTTTTCTCAGATTCTTTCCCTCAGAACGTAAACCCGGTCGACAATTGAAGACCACTCATCCGGGTATCCTGCAACGGATGATACGCTTCCTTATGACTTAATTTTGATTGAGCCCATGACACGTGGGTGGTCAGCAGTATCTGTTTAAGAACAGGTTGGTCGACATAACTGGAAAGCAACTTGAAGAACCCACGGGAGGATAGTTCATATCCTTCCGAATAAACGGATCCGTTATACCCATCTTCATCGTAACGCCCACCGAATACAGTGATCGTTTCAAACAAACCGAATGCATATCCCTGACTGATCCGGACCCTGGGGCCATCCTGAAGCATCACCACATGGTCAATCACCCGCAAATCACCGGGCCACTCATCATAGACCGCCGTCACCGAGTCTTTCTTTTTAACCAGCAAATCGCTTGCTTCTGCCGTCCACTGACCTTCAAACAGGGTAAAATCCTGGTCCCGGATTTTCTCGTGATACCTGAACAGGCAACTGTAACCCATCTTGGCCTGGGTGGGCAGCGGATCTTTTTGATTTTCATCTACATAATGTACCATATCGCCGATATTTATGACAGAGCCGCCAAGCGTGATAAAATACTCGGCGTAGGAGCCGGATGGTCGTTCTGTTTCAAACCATTCATGAATGGGCAACCGGGTTGAAACTCCAAATCCTGTTGTATTGACGTCTGCTATTTTATCCTTTCCGGATTCCGTCCTGCCAAGTTTGCTGTACACATTGGACAAACTGAACCCCACTGACCAATCGGCAATCCATCGGTAATTCAGTGAAACAGTAGCAGTTCTGGCGCGTTCCCACGACACGAATTGGCCTATTGTGTTATTGTGCTCATCATCTTCACCCAGATCAAGGTATACTTCATTCAAGGTTAGTTGAACGCTTACCGGAAGACCGGAAAGGCCTTCCAGCCGGTAGCCCACCAAGAGACCTTTGGTATCCAGGAACAAGTCACCGCTCAATTCTGGCATCCAATCTGAATGATAGCCGGATAGACGCAGAGAAAGGTCTGATTCAAACGCATGAATCTGCCCGGGGTTCTGCAAGGCCATCAGCGGGTCGGATGATTGAAAAGCAACTCCTGCGCTGCCAACCGCTGTGAGTTGCGGACTTTGGCTGATTGTGAGAAAAGGGACAGCGGTCACGCCAGCCTGAGCATGAAGGTTGGAAGAAAGTGAACAAAGGAACAGAATGGATAAAATCGTTTTCATTTCAATACTCCTGAAAGATCAAATTGATACCCGATCGAAAAGTTAATCACACCGGTGGGAACTGAATCTTTATTTAGAAAGTGATTATAGTTAATTCCTGCAACAAACGACTTCCAGTAACATTCGGCGCCCGCATACAAAAACATGCTTTCTTCAGTTACCGGAGTTAACCGGGTCTTGCTGCCTGTTGTCCCTGTTTCAATGTTTTTCAGGCGGATATCATAAGCCTCAAAGTTGTCTTTGCCAACACCGACACTGAGATGGATGGGCTTGTCTGGTATGGAAAAACGAATCCCGGCGTAAAGTTGGGTGTATGGTATAGAGGATTCAATCTGATAAATGGAGGGGTTCATCCCAAATATTCTTATAAAATTACCGGAATGTACGCTGGTTACTGAGTACCGATAACCACCATCAACAGAGATGGTTTGATTGACGGGGAGTGAAACCAGCAGATCAATTCCATGGCCGGTATTATAGAAATGGGGTTCATCCTGAAAATGAACCTGATTCAATTTTAAAGTCAACGATTGGGTGTAAGCCAATCCGGCAAAAACCAGGAGACAACAGCCAAGCAATAATCGTCGCATAAATGATACCTCGGAATGGTTAATAAAAGCGAGACCTGTCAGTTTACGGCATGAAAATTAAGATTGTTTCAGAAATATAGAACTAAAACAGACTGAAACCGCTTTTTATCCGGTCTGGTTGAAAAAATCGTGACAGGGGGTTACCTTAAAGTTTCATTTTTAAACAAGGATTGGTATGCAAAAACCCCAACTTTCCTTCTGGTCCATCTGGAACATGAGTTTTGGATTCCTCGGCATTCAGTTTGGCTGGGGACTGCAAATGGCCAACATGAGTGCCATTTACAACTATCTGGGTGCGAATCCCGATGAAATTGCCCTGTTGTGGTTGGCCGCACCGGTAACTGGTGTACTGATTCAGCCCCTGGTCGGGCAGTGGAGTGACCGCGCCTGGACCCGGCTTGGTCGGCGCCGGCCTTTCATTTTATTTGGCGCTATTCTGGCTTCTGTTGCGCTGATTCTGATGCCCAACTCTCCAACCATCTGGATTGCTGCCGGCCTTCTCTGGGTTCTCGATGGTACCATCAACGCCAGTATGCAACCCTTCCGTGCATTGGTTGCTGATAAGTTACCCGAAGAACAAAGCAGTCAGGGGTTTGCCATTCAGTCCTTGTTTATTGGTCTGGGCGGAACCATTGCCTCGGCACTGCCCTGGATGATGACCAACTGGTTTGGGCTGGCTTCAGATGCCACCGAGGCAGGGAAAATTCCCATGTCGGTAACCATATCCTTTTACATTGGTGCGGTGGCCTTTTTAGGGGCCGTTTTGTGGACGGTTTTCAGTACATCCGAGTATCCGCCTTCTGATAAAGAACTGGAAGACATGAAAAACCGGCCTTTTGACTGGTCACTTGGTTTGGGAGATGTGTTCAGAACGGCCATGAATCTGCCAAAACGGATGTGGGAGCTGGGTGTCGTACAGTTTTTTACCTGGGTGGGGATGTTTTGCTTGTGGGTGTACTTCTCGCCGGCTATTACCAAAGAAATTTATCAGGCAGCAGCCGGCTCCCCTGAAATGGCGGCTGCCACGGAATGGGCGGGTTTTTCCTTTGCTCTGTATAACCTGGTATGCTTTCTCTTCTCCTTTGTGCTGCTTTGGGTGACGAAATACACCGGTGCCAAACTGATGCATGCGGTTGCCCTGGCCATCGGTGGTCTCGGTCTGATTTCAATTCAGTGGATGACGAGTCCGGAGCAGTTGCTGATTTCCATGGTGGCCATCGGAATCGCCTGGGCATCCATTTTGTCAATGCCGTACGCCATGCTGACTTCATCCCTTCCTGCTGATAAGGTGGGAGTGATGATGGGAATGTTCAATCTGTTTATCGTTGTTCCACAGGTGGTCGCTTCTGCAGGTCTCGGGTGGGTCCTTCACACCTTCCTGGGCAATGAACCAATGAATGCCCTTGCGCTGGGTGGCTTTTCCATGTTACTAGCCGCTGTACTGACGCTGACTGTGGTTTCCTACAAGAAACCCGTTGGGGGAACAGTGGTCTCGGGTGGCGGTGGTGGACACTGAGAATTTAATACTGGTTAAAACAAAAAAGTCCGGTCAGTCGCCGGACTTTTTTGTTTGGTACTCAATCCAAACCCGGATAAAATCGGCAGGTGAAACAATGCTGAATCCGGTGGCTTCTGAGACAGGGAAGTCTGCCAGGTTGCCGGTAACGAGATAGTCGGCTTGAGCAGTTTGTGCCACTTCCAGAAATTTCTGGTCGTCCGGGTCATTTGCCGTCAGAGTGGACGGACCCGTCACCACTTCATCCGAAACCGAGTCAATGAAATCCATGAGCACAGAAACCTCTGAATCTGTCAACCTGAACCTTGGGCGCTTAAGCACCCGGTGATACTCGTCCGAGACCCGACTGTCAGTAACCAACCGGATTTGTTCATTAATCAGCAACCCAAGGATTTTACCCGGATTTCCGTCCGGATTCAGAATACCGCTGATCAAAACATTGGTGTCAAGAACGATTCTCACCGTTCTTTCCGCGATTTCTTCACTTCTTCGGCGATTTCTAATTCAGAAAGCGGCCCACTGGGTAGCTGCTGGTGCCGTTTTCTGATTTCGGACAGGGTTCTGGTCAGTTTTGCGCGACGAACATATTGAAGAACCGGTTCCAGGTTTTCCTCAGAAACCGAGGTCAGGACCGCTACCGGTTTACCATTATTGGTGATGATATACTCACCATCAGTGTTGTTTCCCGAAAAAATTCGTGATGATTGTTCTCGCAAATCTCTGATCGAAAGGTAAGTGGTTGGCATTTTTATTCTCCCGTGGCACAATAGTGACACAAAAGTGCAACGGGTCAGACCAACAAGCAAGTCACATGGTTATGTTGCCAGGCTTTTCCTACCGCTTCAAAATCAGATTCAAAGTCACTGCAAAGTGATCCGAGAATCCGCCCAGGTACTTATCTCCTGCATACGTCCGGAAGGGTGAACCGGCAAATTTGCCTTCCTGTTCGCGGTAGGCCTGATCATTCAGAATGCGCAGGGAGCCGGTTTGTACTGAAAATCCGGACAGATTTAACAATCCGTCGGAAACAATCACCTGATCAATCAGATCCCATTTTCCGCGATACTGAAGTGTTCCGGTTGTCTCTGGATTCCAGATGGCCTCTGTCAGATTGACCAGTGGGCTGGTGGCGCCTTTGATGATCCCCAGTCCTTCTCTGATCGGACTTTCATCGGGATTGCAATTCAGATCACCAAGAATGAGAAAATCCGCTAGAGGTTGTTCATTCTGAATCTGAGCGGTTACCTCTTTCAGGCGTTTGGCGGCGGCCATCCGGTAGGGATCCGATTTTTCTGCACCCCCACTTTTTGAAGGCCAATGGTTCACAAAAACGGTTAAAGGCGTCGTCCCCGCTGTAAGATCGACACGAAGAATATCACGGGTGGGCTTGAATCCTTCCAGCGAGATGGTGTAAGCGGTAGATTGCAGGACCGAAAACCGGTCGAGCCGGTAGATCACGGCCACATCGATGCTTCTTGCATCAGGACTTTCCTTGTAAACCACCCCAAAATTCTTGTTCACCAGATGCCGGTTGATCAGGTCCCAGAGAACATATTGATTTTCTACCTCACAAAATCCGGCCAGATCGGGTCCCTTGCCGTTGTTTACCGAGTTAATCACCTGGGCCAGATTTTTCAGTTTTGCTTCATACCGGTCGGTTGTCCATTCCTTTTTCGCTCCCGGATGGTATTCATCATCACCACCCTCCGATTGATACGGATTGGGTTGATCGATGGTATCAAATAGATTTTCAACATTGTAAAACAGGACAGCCACTGTGTCGGAGGGCTGGGCCGTTACCGAAATGGAAGTCAGAAAAAGGAGAGCAGGAAGAAGGAGTCGTTTCATGGATGTTCCCTGGTTATCGAATCAATCAGTTGAGAGGAATGGTGAATACAATGTCTGAGGTCGTCAAAATTTTTGAAATGGACGGATGAAGGCATGATCCGGTTCGAAAAAATACCACTGCGGTAAGTATCCGCAAGTTTTTGCTCGGTTTCAAATAACCGGAATTGCTGATAATAACCTTTCAGATCGGCAAGTGGTTTATAATCCATCTTTTTCATCAACAGGTCTGTCAGTAAAGGAAGTGAGTAGCCCGGGGTTTTTAAGATATCCCGAAGAACCATCAGTGCCAGATGCTGAATGGTGATTTCTATATCCAGAATGCCTCCCCGGTCCTTTTTGAGGTTGACACTCCCCGGTTCAGTTTTGTGCTGGGCCAACCGGTTCTGCCGCAAGGCTGCATGACGCCCCGAAAACGTCGACTTTCGCTGTTCAAAGGCATCGGAAAGGTGCTGAAGAATCGATCGGAACCGGTCTTCATCACCAGTGATAAGTCGTGCCCGCAGCCAGGTCTGAAATTCCCAGTAATCGGCGCGATGAAGAAAATAGGACTCCAAAGTCTGATCGTCCTGAATCATCGGTGAGGATTTTCCTTCGGGACGCAGCCGGTAATCCACCTGAAAATGAGTGCCAAAGGGCGTGTAAACAGAAAATTGCCGGTTTCGTTCAGTAAAATCCTGAACCAGATCAACAGAGGCAGTGCCTTCTGAAAGGGCAATTAGGTCTGCATCACTGCCGGGTGAGGGTTCTCCCGAACCGACCTTGCCGACAGCAATGATCGAAAGGCCGGTAAGTCCATCGAACACTGAAGCAATGAGGGTTTGCATCATTTGTGCAAGACCCTCTCCGTAATCAGCAAATCGCTGTCTGCCGCTCAGATAAAGCAATGCTTCCCGGGTTTCGGTGTAGAATTGGAAGAGATAGCGGTTACGCGCCAACAGGCCGGACTGATCCGGTTTAGAAACAAGCAATTCCCACAATTCAGGAATGGAGAGCAATTTTGGGATAAGAACAGGTGCCCGGTCCGCCAGCGTTAACATGTCGCGCAGGTACGTGGGATCGGAAACCCACAAGGCAGCCAGTGAAGCCGGATTCGGAAACTGCTTGAAAATACGGTCAATGGAATTGGTGGTGCGTGACAGATCCTGATAAGGAAATTGAAGAATGGTTTCCTGAACACGCCGGGTGGTATCCGTCAGCGGACTGAGCAGATTAAGCACCGGGTGGTCGGGACGGCTGGGTTTTTTGGGTTCCGGAAAGTAATAGTTGATGATACTGGTCACCCGATTCCGGTGAGTCTGAATCTGTTCCCAGGTCGTTTCAGGGGGTTCTGTGGAGAACCGGCGGGCAAAGTCGGCAAACTCGGGTCCGGGTTTGGGAATTTCGTGGGTTTGCTGATTCTGGTAAAACTGAAGATGATGCTCCAGTTGCCGGTAAAAACAGTATGCCTCCCTCAGGGATTCCAGGTCGGCAGGTTGCAGAAACTGATGTCTGGCAAACCGGTCGAGAACCTCGAGGGTGTTACCGCACCACATATCCGGTTCACGCTGACCGATTTCCAACTGAATGGTCTGGCAGAGGAATTCGATGGACCGGATTCCGCCTGGTGTGGTTTTAATATTCCGTTCATTGAATTTCTGGTTTTCGTGAACAGCATGAAGCGATTGGTGCAGGTGTTCGATGCCAAAAACCGGTCGTAAAGGATTAAAGATGAATCCACGGAGACCATCCAAAAAAGAAGTGATTAACTCCCCATGACCGAAAACAGGTCTGATTTTAAGCAGCATCTGTCGTTCCCACAGACGGCCGCGGGAAAAATAGTAGTTCAGCGCACCCTGTCCGGTGGGTACGAGCGGACCAAATTCGCCATCGGGTCGCAGCCGGAAATCAACCCGGTAAAATTGTCCCTGATCATCCTGACGGGTCAGAATATCGACAAATCGCTGCACCCAGCGTGCCATCAGATCGGTGACTGGTAAATCACTTCCGCGCCAGGAAACGGTATCGAGGGAGGCACAAATGGCCATCAGGTCGATGTCGGATGAATAATTCAATTCTGCTCCGCCGTGCTTACCCAAAGCAAAAACCGCGAAATGGGGCGGTTCCTCCGTACCAAAAAATTCCCGGTTGACCAGCGAAGCCACCCTGATCAGAATCACATCGGCAAGTGCCGACAGAAAAGAGGTGGTTTCGCGTACCCCATCGGTGCCAGTCAGATCGCGTACACCGATGGCAACCAGATATTTCCGCTGAAATTGCTTCAGCAACCTGATCGACATATCTGCCTTATCCGATCCCTGCACAGCCCGGTCCGCATCCTTTTCCAGACGGGATTGGCTGAATCCGGTGCCCACTATTCCGGTATTGATCAGCCAGGAAAAGAGATGGGGATCCTTGACGAGGTTATCCACATAGAAATCCGATTTGAGAATGATCATGAGCAACAGATCGAGCAGCTGGGGCTGTTCACTCAGTTGTCTGATCAGAATTACCCGGGAAAGGGACGCATTCAGTATTCTCTCAAACTGATTCAGGCTTTTCTGCGGATTGGGATGGGACTCAAGTCCGGTTGTTAGCTGTTGGGTAAATAAAACAGTCCGGGTGTCATCACCAAGTGAATCATGAAGGTGCCGGACCAGCGGTTCGGATAGTGTGAGCATGCCCGAAATTAGATAAATGAAGGCCGATCATCCACTTTTTATGCACCAGGGTTCATGGTACCTTTGTCCATGCTTACAAGTGACCAGATGCAACTGATTCTGTCCCGGTACCACCGGACAGAAATTGATGTGTTACCCGATGGATTCCGGCGTGCGTCGGTTCTGGTTTTGATTCTTGATTCAAAAGACGGCCCGGAACTGTTGCTGACCCGCCGTACCCACCGGGTGAACAGTCACAAAGGGCAGGTTGCCTTTCCGGGCGGTGCAGAAGACCCCATGGATGGTTCGTCAGAACAGACCGCACTTCGGGAGACACAGGAAGAAACCGGGATTCCGGCCGACCGGATTCAGATTCTGGGCCGGTTGAATGACCGTCTGACCATCTCTGATTTTGTTGTCACACCCGTTTGCGGCTGGATCCGCGATCCGGATCCCGGCTGGCTGACGGTTACAAATGAGGAAATTGACCGGATGTTTACCGTTCCGCTCACCTGGCTGTCAGATCCGGAACGGGTGCGTGTGGAACAATGGGAACGGCAGAAATTTATCACCCGCATGTACTTCTGGCGTTATGACAATGAAGTAATCTGGGGGATGACCGGGTTGGTGATTGCCGAACTGATTGATGTTCTGATGGGGGATGGCCGTTTATCCGGACTGACACCGGAACCGTCTACCATGGAGACTTTCCTGAAATCAGTCAGCCGGTAATAAGCGATTGATGATATCGGTGATGGCCTGAAGCGAGTAGGGTTTCTGGATGAAAAACAAATGCGGATCGGGCCCGAACTGCCGTTCCGTGTCTGACTGATCCCGACCTGAACTGAGAATGATCCTGAGACTGGAATGGGTGGTTCTGATCTGCTGGTAACACTGTTTTCCATCCATCAGCGGCATGTTCATGTCAAGGATCACCAGACCGATATCAGGATCGGACTGAACCAGCCGGATGGCATCCTGACCATTATCGGCAGAAACCTGCTGGAGATCCATTGAATCGATGATATCTGCGAGGAGCTCGCGTATCATCTCTTCATCATCAACAATGAGTATTTTCTTTGCCACTGGTATTTGAAAAAGTTTAACCGAAGTGAAAATATTGATTCAAACCTGTGAATTCAACCAGTACCCATTACAAGTTGGAACTTTTTACCGGATTTGGGTTTTCTGATGAAAAACGGAAACACAATGTCAAAATGTATCCTTTCTGAAATGGTGACTTCCGGGATCCGCGTGAAAGCCGTCCCGTCATATATACCCGAGAACAGTCGGCCTGAAGAGGAAAAATATTTCTTTTCCTACACCATTGCCATCACCAATGAAACCAATGTACCGGTTCAGTTGCTGAGCCGCCACTGGATCATTATCAATTCGGAAGGGGACCGTGAAGAAGTAACCGGTCCCGGAGTCGTCGGAAAAACCCCGTTGATAGAACCTGGAGAAACCTTCGAATACACCAGTTTCTGCCCGCTCAATACCGAATGGGGAACCATGGAAGGATCTTACCGGATGATTGATCAGCACGGGTCAGAATTTGACGTTCAGATTGACCGGTTTGTCCTGGTTTCCGACCAGATCTGATTTGCGACACGGACCTTCAGGTCAGATTTAATTAAATCCTCATGCAAGCGCTTTTAACGGTTTGCCCCTTTTTCTGTAACTTTGAAAAAGACAAACTTATCGGGAAAGCAGTATGATTTCACACATTGAACACCTCGGAATCGCAGTAAAAAATCTTGAAGAATCGATCCGGTACTATGAGGACATTCTCGGATTGAAGTGTTATGGCATCGAAGAAGTCCGTGACCAGAAAGTAAAAACAGCCTTTTTCCAGGTCGGGCAGACCAAAATTGAATTGTTGGAATCAACCGATCCTGAAGGTCCTGTCGGAAAATTTATTGAGAAACGGGGAGAAGGTATTCACCACATTGCCTTTGCAGTGGATAACGTGGGAAACAGTCTGAACGCTGTTAAAGAAAAGGGTGTTCAACTGATCGATCAGGCCCCCCGCCGTGGTGCAGAAGGGCTCAATATCGGATTCCTTCACCCAAAATCTACCTTTGGTGTACTCACCGAGTTTTGCGCCAAACCCTGAGCAACCATTTTTGTACCTTGTTATTAAAAGGGCGGATTTCCGCCCTTTTTTTATTCTGAACGGCTGACCAGCGGAATCTGAATGATCACCCGGGTACCCCCTTCCGGTCGGTTTTTCAACTCAAAGGTTCCTCCTGCCAGTTTCAGCAATTCCCAGGCTTCATTCAGTCCCATTCCTCTGTTTTTTCCGGTTGGTTTGGTTGTGAAAAACGGATCAAATACCCGGTTTTCCAGTCCTGCAGGAATTCCATCGCCATGGTCATCAATATAAATCAGTGCTTCCTGAGCAGATTCGTCCTTTTGTGTACGGATTCTGACCGGGGGACAGTATCCGGTTGATTGAGTACGACGGGCAGTTGCTTCAATGGCATTGATCAGCAGATTGTAAACTGCCACATTCACAGCTGCAGGATTGGTCAGAATCACCGGAATCGTCTGATCGGGTTCAAATACGATTCCGTAGGATGGATACTGGGGCTGTGTAAAATCGATGACCATTCGGACAATTTCATTAATCTGGGAGGGAATGACATCGGATTGATGAGGATTAGAGGCCTTCTGCATGCTTCTGACAATACTTTCAATCCGCTCGGCACCCAACCGTATTCCACCCAGAGCTGATTTAAAATCGGCAAGTTCATCGGCAGAAAGATCAGGATGTCCGCTGGTTGCCAAAGGTCGGATAGCAAGATCGGAGAGGTCCATATTGGCTTGAATAATGGCAAGTGCATTGTTGAGTTCATGGGCAAGACCTGCCGAAATCTGGCCAATGGCGGTGAGTTTCTGCCGGGTAGCCAGCTGAGCACTCTGCCGTGCTATTTCTGCTTCAAGTTTTTCCTGCCGTCTCAGATAACTGCGACGTTGCCATTTCAGCATCAGAAAGAGCAGCCAACCTGTCAGCAGGAGGTAGGTAAGCCAGGCCCACCACCGAAGGTGAAAGGGAATGGGCACTTCATAGTGAATAATGGCAGGCTGATAGTCCTGGCCATCGGGACTTCTGACCTGAAAAGCCAGATCCTTCTGACCCGTGGTCCCGGGCTGAAAGCGAAGGGAGGAAAGGGACAGGTATCCCGACCACCTCGGATCATCATCACTGGTGGTGTATTGAACGGCCGGACTTCCTTCCGAAAACCTGAATCTGATGGCCGGGTAAACAGTCAGGATATTATTTTTCTCAATCTGACCGATATGCGGCGGTTGAATACCGGTAAAAAGACCATTCCACAAGGTATCGGTATCGTTCAGAATGACCATGGAGAGCCCGGTTCGTTGTGCGGAGGCAGAGCCCGTCAGCCTGGCCGGGTTAAAACGGACGAGACCATCATCACCACCGGCCCACCAGGTAGAGTCATTTTCAATCCAGGTGAAGTCGTAACGACGGGGAGACAATCCTTCTGGTTGAATATAGTCCCATCCTGAATCAGGATCACCAATCACCATCCTCACCCGGCGTTGTCCATCCGAACATAGCAAAAACCAGGTGTTTGATGCCGAAAGGCGTATTTTACTGATTGGTCTCAGGTCCACGGGAAGTGACAACTCGATGGGGCTGACATTCACCGAATCGGCCACATGAAAAACCCCGGCTGAGTTTTGCAGCAACAAACGGTCTTTCCAGATAAAGAAATGACTGAAACCCGATTCAAAGCCAGGTCCGGATCCCACACGAAAGGGCCGGCGGGAGGGATCAGGAGTATCTCGGATCAGGGGATAAACATAGGCACCATCCTGATGTGTATTGATCCAGAAACGGCCATTGGTTTCCAATAAGCCGGCGGTATCAAAATCAAAGTCCGGTATTCTGAAATGAGGTTGAAGGGTTCCGGCTGTCTGTTTGAAAGTGTACACACCATGAATGGTTCCGGCCATCAGAAACATGGGGGCCTCTGCTGGTTGAAACAGGAATCTGGACCGGTTGGGTGCCAGAACCTTTTCTCCGGTGGTGAAGTCAATAATTCCCCCGCCGGTGGCACCAAGTAGACGGTTTCCAACCTGTTTAAGATCAAAAACCTGATAGTGAAAGCCGGAAGGAACGCGAAAAGATCCTTCCGGCTTGTCATACCGGTACAAGCCATTCCCCGAGCCAATCACCAGATCTCCGTTAAAGCGGATCACGGAATGAATCAATTGATCGACCCCCAGTCGTTCATCGATGTAACGAAAAGGGGAGGATCGTTCAATAAAACTGATTCCCGATTCGGTTGCAGCCCAGAAATTGTCATCCGGGGTGGCCAGCAATCGTTTAATGTTGTCCGACGCAAGACCTTCTTTTTTGCCGTAATGGGCTGTCAGAACCCCGGTAGGAGAATAATCAAAAATCCCGTCGCCGAGGGAATGAACCAGAAGAGATCCATCAGAAAGTCTGATGGCCCCGTTCAGCGTGCTGTTCAGCAATCGCGGATGTTTGCCATCCTTCCAGAAAGTGATCGTTCCGGTACCGGTGTGAATCGTTCCCAATCCGGTCTTTCGGCCAGCAAAAAAATAGTGGTCCTGCCCCTGGGGTTCAATGTACTCGATGTAATCGGCTGAAAGGGCTTGGGTCTTAGGCAGAAACTGCAGGGTGGTATCGGAAATGGTGAAAAAACCGAGCTGATCGGCATTTCCTATGAATTGATTGTTCGAATAGCCAAGAAAATCGTAGTTTCTGGCTAACGGAGTGGTGAAAATGGTATCAGGGGTGATGATATCAATCCGTCGATTCAGTTTTACAGCAACCGATTGTGTACCGGATACCATTTTCCATGCGGTCCCGAATGGAAACAGGGAAGGGTCAAGGCTGTCAGAGACGCTGACAAAAGCTGGCTTGCCAGTTGCAGCATCCGTAGCAAGAAAACCGTATTGATTGTTGGTTCCCCAGTAAAGCTTTCCGTCTGGTCCCGATACGAGTGAACGAACCGTCCGGTTATCTGGTGAGGGTGTGAAATGCCACCGATACCCATCCCAGGTCAGAATCCCGCCAATGATGCCAGCGTGAAGGAAGTGGTTCGATCCTTGAGCCAGTGCCCAGGTCTGGGCCGGGTGACCCAGGTCTCTGGCTTTCCAGGTTTTTACCGGGGGAAGCAGGGGTTCAGCCGGTGAGGAGGTTTGCGCACCTGATCGAACTGACATCAGTAATACAAGTCCGGAACAGAGTACAGAAAGGATGGGATGGATGGACATGAATCTGAATAGCTCCAGCTGGAAAATGGGTGTGAATATATCCCTGTAATCGGTTCACTGCACCATGGGTCAGATCCGGCTGGCTGATTTTGTGAATTTTTCCATTGATGTGGTGTTTTAAAACTGAAAAAGTGCCTTAATCTGAGTGGTGAAAGCGGTTTTTTATAATAAAACCCTAATCTCTTTTATTTTGGTAGCTATTCAGAAAATCCCGACCTTGCAGTCCTGTTAAGATTGTTTGTTTTGTTGGGCCTCCAGGTGTCTCTCTTCTTCAATCGTTTCTCCTTCCCCTCTTATTTCCACAGGAAAACTCCATGAAAAGTGTTAATGAAAAAATCAAACAGTTACGTGATAAAACCGACCGGCTGTTGTCAGGTGGCGGACCTGATAAAACCAAGGCGCAGCATGATGCCGGTAAAATGACCGCGCGGGAACGTCTGCATCTGCTGTATGACAACGGATTCTATGATGAATTGTTCCGGTTTGTTGAGCATCGGGCCGTTAATTTCGGATTGGCTGGAAAGCCTATTCCTGCCGATGGGGTCGTGACCGGTCTGGGAGCGATCGGTCAGAGACTGGTATATTCATCCTCCCAGGACTTCACGGTCATGGGTGGCAGCGTGGGCGAAATGCACGCCTGGAAAATCTGTGAAGTTATGGATATGGCGCTAAAGGCAGGGGCCCCCTACATCTCGATCAATGATTCAGGTGGTGCACGCATTCAGGAAGGGGTGGATTCCCTCAAAGGATATGGCCGCATTTTCTACTACAATACCTTGCTGTCCGGAGTGGTTCCTCAGATTGCAGTGGTTGCCGGACCGTGTGCAGGTGGTGCCGCCTATTCTCCTGCACTGATGGACTTTATTGTGATGGTGCAGGGAACCGGTCAGATGTTTATTGCCGGTCCTGAAGTTATTAAACAGGCCACAGGAGAGGTGATCTCTGCCGAGGAGTTGGGCGGTGCCTTTGCTCAGGCAGCTCAAAGCGGCAATGTGCACTTTATTGCACGGGATGATGCTGATGCCATGGAAATTGTCCAGAAATTGATGTCCTACCTGCCTTCCAATAACATGGAAGATCCACCCGCTTACTCTGCCGATGGTCTTACCCTTGTTGAGGATGAAACCCTGAATACACTGCTTCCCGATGATCCCCGCGACAGTTATGACATGTTCGATGTACTGAATCGTGTTTTTGATCAGGGAAGTCTGTTCGAAGTGCATGCCCACTATGCAAAAAATATGATCACAGCTTTTGCACGGGTAGATGGACAGGTGGTCGGCATTTTTGCCAATCAGCCTCAGGAAAAGTTCGGGGCCATTGACATCGATGCGTCCGATAAAGCGGCCCGGTTCATCCGCTTCTGCAATGCCTTCAACATTCCGCTGATCAGTTTTGTCGATGTCCCGGGATATCTGCCGGGAGTTGAACAGGAGTTTGGCGGAATTATCCGGCACGGAGCAAAGATGTTGTTCAGTTTGTCGGCTGCCACTGTTCCAAAAATTACCGTCGTCGTCAGAAAAGCCTACGGAGGCGCCTACCTGGCCATGATGGCCAAATCCCTCGGCGCCGACCGTGTTGCGGCCTGGCCCACCGCAGAAATCGCGGTTATGGGTGCTGAAGGTGCGGTGTCGGTTCTGTACCGCAACGAGATCAAGTCGGCTGCTGATTCCAAGGCCAAGCGGGCCGAACTGATTGCCGAGTATAAAGAAAAATTCTCAAACCCCTACGAAGCGGCCGCCAAGGGAATGGTAGATTCGGTGATCGAACCGAAATATACCCGGTCCTACCTGAGTGTATCCCTGGCCAGTCTTCGCAGTAAACGTGAACTCAGACCTCAGAAAAAGCACGGTCTGATCCCGATGTAATAAAGGTGAACCATGTCTGAAAAACTGATTGAAGCATTACTATTGATGGTGGTCGGGATGGCTGGTGTGTTTGCCTCCCTGCTTTTGCTGGCTGCCATGATTTTTGGGTTCCGTTGGTGGGATGAAACCTCCAATGCCAGAAAAATCAGGAAATACGCCACCAAACTGGCAGAGGAGCCAGCCCAGCAAGATGAACTCAATGATGAACTCATTGCGGTCCTCTCTGCTGCAGTGGAATCTACCTTTGGAAAGGGAATTGTGATTCGCAGGATTGCCCTGTTCGGAAAACCGGGTTCCAATGCCTGGAAATCGCATGGTCGCCAAACCATAATGAGTTCGCACACTATAAATCAAAGGAAATGAGTCATGAAAAAGTTATTGATTACTGTGAATGGAAAACGCTATGAAGTCGATGTGGAAGTTGTTTCCGATGACGACGCACTTGAAGCCGCCCCCATGTATCCTCCCACTGCTTACAACGTGAATCCGGTTGCCGGCAGACCTGCTCCTGCTGCAACGCCGTCTGCTCCAAGGCCAGCTGCCAAACCCGTTCCTCTTTCCGCTGAAAACAAAACCCTTCAGTCACCCATGAACGGTGTCATGCTGGAAATTCCGATTAAAGAGGGACAAGCAGTGAAGGCAAAAGATGTGTTACTGGTGATGGAAGCCATGAAAATGAAAACCAATATTGCCTGTCCGTTCGAAGCGGTTATTAAAACCATTCATGTCAAAGTCGGCGATACCATTGAAGCGGGCCAGGCATTGGTCACCTTCGAGTAAGGATTACCACCATGTTTGAAAATTTCACCCGTTTCATCGATGGAATGGGGTTCTGGATGCTGGAACCTGGCCAGATTCTGATGCTGGGGGTTGCTTCCCTGCTCATCTGGCTGGCGATTTATAAGGGATTCGAACCCCTGTTGCTCCTTCCTATCGGATTGGGAGCCTTTCTGACCAACCTTCCCGGTAACGGGCTGCTGACTGCACCTGTCGGTGAACATGGCATTGGTGGATTGTATTATTACCTGTCAAAGGGTATTGAACTGGAAATCTTCCCACCACTGATTTTTCTTGGTATCGGGGCCATGACCGATTTTGGTCCGTTACTGGCACGTCCTGCAACCTTTCTGATTGGAGCTGGTGCACAGTTCGGGGTGTTTTTTGCGTTGTTTGCAGCCGTTTTGCTTGGATTCAACCTCCAGGAAGCCGCAGCGATCGGGATCATTGGCGGTGCAGATGGTCCGACTGCCATCTACCTGACCTTAAAATTGGCACCTCACTTGTTGGGTCCGATTGCCGTTGCGGCCTATTCCTACATGGCACTGGTTCCCTTGATTCAGCCCCCGATCATGCGTTGGATGACAACCGATAAAGAACGGATGGTAGTCATGGAAACGGCTAAACCGGTTTCGAAAAAGATCAAAATCATTTTTCCGCTTGCAGTGACCGTCGTCGGTGTTTTTATTGTACCGCCAGCCGCACCGCTGCTTGCCATGCTAATGGGGGGGAACCTGATGAGGGAAAGTGGTGTGGTGGAACGGCTGACCAATATGGCCCAGAATGAATTGATTAACATTGTCACCTTCTTCCTGGGAACCTGTGTGGGACTCACCATGGCCGCTGACGCGTTTCTTCAAATAGAAACTCTTAAAATCATTGGACTGGGTGTGGTTGCCTTTGGTATGTCTACTGTAGGGGGGCTTGCTATCGGTAAGCTCATGTATAAGGCCTCGGGTGGAAAAATCAATCCGCTTATTGGGTCGGCCGGTGTGTCGGCTGTTCCAATGGCGGCTCGTGTGTCCCACAACGTGGGTCAGGAATACAACCCGAACAACTATCTGCTCATGCATGCCATGGGTCCGAATGTGGCAGGTGTGGTGGGTACGGCCATTGCTGCCGGTATTCTGCTCGCCATCCTTGGTAAATAATTCTGAATCAGAGGCGGCCGGGGTACCCGGTCGCCGCCTGATTCCGTTCCTTCCTCTGTTTTCCTTCCTATACCACTTTTTACTCTGACATTTTCTTAAAATCTGATTAAGTTTTTGTCACCCTTTTTTGTGATAAAGGAGAGGCAGATCGTTTAGTCCGGTTTTTTAATGAAACCCTCATGCCATCGTGACAAGCCCTTTCACTGATTCGTGGTAACTTTAACTACTGACTTAGAGAATTCGGATTCTTCAAAAAGTTCCGTTTTTCAGGCGGTTTTCACCACAACCATTCAGTACAGCGTAAGGTAACAAGCTTATGACGATACAAGACCGGATTAAAGAATTATTAGAGCTCCGTAAACAAGCCCGTCTCGGTGGCGGCGAAAAACGGATCGAAGCTCAGCATTCCAAAGGCAAACTGACTGCACGGGAACGGATTGATCTTCTGCTGGATGAAGGCAGTTTTGAAGAATTTGACATGTTCGTCTCGCATCGAGAGACCGACTTTGGCCTGGAAAAACAACAATTTCTGACCGATGGTGTGGTGACCGGTTATGGAACCATTGATGGTCGGATGGTTTATGTCTTTGCGCAGGATTTTACCGTTTTTGGCGGATCCCTTTCAGAAATGTTTGCATCGAAAATCTGTAAAGTGATGGATAAAGCCATGAAAACCGGAGCTCCGGTTGTGGGGCTTAACGATTCAGGCGGCGCCCGCATTCAGGAAGGGGTAAAAAGTCTGGCAGGGTATGCCGATGTGTTTCAGCGGAACATCATGGCTTCTGGTGTGATTCCGCAAATTTCTGCAATCTTCGGTCCCTGCGCCGGTGGTGCCGTGTATTCACCGGCCCTGACCGATTTCATCATCATGTCCAAAGGCACCAGCTACATGTTCCTCACCGGACCGAAGGTGGTGAAAACGGTAACAGGTGAGGATGTGAATGAGGAAGAATTGGGCGGCGCCAGTATTCATTCCACCAAATCGGGGGTCTGTCACTTTGCGGTGGATGAGGAAAAAGAAGGGATCCTTCTCATCAGAAAACTGCTGTCCTATCTGCCGCAAAACTGTCTGGAAGAAGCCCCGTTTGTACCGACCGAAGACCCTATTGACCGGCTCGATGACCATCTGAATGACATTATTCCAGATAATCCCAGCAAACCCTATGATGTGAAAGATGTGATTCACTCCATCGCAGACAATGCAGAGTTTCTGGAAGTTCATGAAAACTATGCCCCGAATATTGTAACCGGATTCGCACGCTTTAACGGAACCTCGGTCGGTATCGTTGCCAATCAGCCAAAGTACCTGGCCGGTGTGCTCGATAACAATGCCAGTCGCAAGGGTGCAAGATTTGTGCGGTTCTGCGATGCTTTTAACATTCCGCTGGTAACTCTGGTCGATGTTCCCGGCTTTCTTCCCGGAACGGCACAGGAATATGGCGGAATCATTCTGCATGGCGCAAAGCTGCTTTTTGCATATGGCGAAGCCACTGTTCCCAAAGTAACGGTTATTCTTCGTAAGGCGTATGGCGGTGCATATGATGTGATGAGTTCCAAACATCTGCGCGGTGATATCAATTATGCATGGCCGATGGCAGAAATCGCGGTCATGGGTCCAAAAGGGGCATCCGAAATCCTCTACCAGAAGGAAATGGCTTCGATAACCGATCCGCAGGAGAAGGCCGAATTTCTTTCTAAAAAGGAAGAGGAGTACCGCGATAAATTTGCCACTCCGTATGTGGCAGCCCGGTTGGGTTACATCGATGATATCATCGAACCCCGCAACACCCGGTTCCGCGTCATCAGGGCCTTGCAGTCACTTGCCACCAAGAAGGACAGCACGCCTCCCAAGAAACATGCAAACATTCCGCTGTAAGGGAGCCAATCATGACTGACTCACTTTTAACGGATACCCTGCAGACGGCCGCACAAGTGGCCGATACCACCCTGATTAATAAGGCGCAGGAGTTTCATGTTTCTTTCGATCTGTCCCGGTTGACGGATGTCAATATCCATGGCAATGGCAATTCCATTATGTTCCTTATAGTTGGCATGGGTGTTGTGTTTCTGGCTCTTTTCCTTCTCTATCTGATTTTTGAAGGAATCGGAAAAGGACTTGCCTGGATTAATTTGATCCGGACCAAAACTAAAAAGGAGCGGGCTGGCGTAAAATCGACTGACCTGGATGTTTCAGGCGAGGTGAATGCCGCCATTGCCATGGCCCTGCATCTGCACCTGAACGAGATTCATGATGAAGAAAATCTGGTTCTCACCATCAGAAAAGTGGCCCGGACCTATTCACCATGGAATTCGAAAATTTATAACCTGAGGCAATTGCCGCAAAAACAAACGTACAGGAGACAATGATTCGTATGAAAACGTTCAAGTTTACCATCAATGGCAATCACTACGAGGTTGACATTCAATCGGTGGAAGGCAACACCGCTCAGGTTGAAGTAAACGGTACTTCCTACACAGTGGAAATTGATAAAGCTGTCAAACAGGTTAAAACCCCCGTTCTGGTCAGAAAGGATGCCGTTCCGTCCACCGATATCGATAAGGCTACCACGAAAACGGCAAAACCAACCGAGAAAAAAGGAACGGGTGCTGTCAAGTCACCCCTTCCCGGAACCATTCTTGAGATTGATTGCCGTGTAGGTGATGCAGTGAAAATTGGCACCAAGCTTCTGGTGATTGAAGCCATGAAAATGGAGAACACCATCAATTCGGATAAAGCTGGTGTGGTAAAGGCCATTCATGTTGGCAAGGGAGATTCCGTCCTTGAAGGGGATCTTCTCATCGAAATCGGAGACTGACCCGTATGGATGGCATTTACAAATTTCTGAGTCTGACCGGGTTCGCCAATGTGACTCCCGGTCACCTGATTATGATCACCATCGGGATCATTTTCATTTATCTGGCTATCAAGAAGGAGTATGAACCTTTGCTGCTGATTCCCATCGGATTCGGAATCATCATCGGGAACATCCCTTTTCTTGAAGGCGCGAATCTGCAAGTTGGGATCTACGAGCAGGGAAGTGTGCTGAACTACCTGTATTTCGGTGTGCTTAAGGGAATCTACCCTCCCCTGATCTTTCTGGGGATCGGGGCGATGACCGATTTCTCTACCTTGCTGTCAAATCCAAGGCTGATCTTGCTGGGTGCTGCTGCACAGATCGGAATTTTTGCGGCGCTGATGGGGGCATTGGCCCTTGGTTTTACCCCCGAAGAAGCTGCGTCCATCGGCATCATCGGTGGTGCTGATGGGCCAACCGCCATTTTTCTTGCCTCACGCCTTGCCCCAGAATTAATCGGTGCAATTGCTATTTCTGCTTATTCCTACATGGCCTTGGTACCGTTGATTCAACCTCCCATCATGCGGCTTCTGACGACAAATAAGGAACGTGTGATCCGGATGAAACCACCCCGTTCGGTATCGAAACTCGAAAAAGTCATGTTCCCTATTGTTGGAATCCTTCTGACCTGTTTCATTTCGCCATCTGCACTCCCACTGCTTGGTATGCTCTTTTTCGGAAACCTGCTAAAAGAAAGTGGAGTTACCAAACGATTGGCAGAAACAGCCGCACGTCCATTGATCGATATTGTCACCATTCTGATCGGAGTGACGGTTGGTGCTTCGACACAGGCTACCACCTTCCTGACTGCCAAATCCATACTGATTTTCGGCATGGGAGCATTGTCTTTCATTGTGGCAACGGCAGGGGGAGTCGGTTTTGCGAAAATCATGAATCTTTTTCTGAAACCGGAAAATCATATCAATCCCTTAATAGGAAATGCCGGAGTGTCTGCTGTGCCAGATAGTGCCCGTGTGTCACAACAGGTGGGTCTTGAGTATGATCCCAAAAATCACCTGCTCATGCATGCCATGGCACCGAACGTGGCAGGTGTGATCGGTTCGGCAGTGGCCGCAGGTATCTTGCTTGGTCTGCTGATGTAAGCGTCACAGATACCCTTGTCTGAAAACCCCGGACTGACTTTTCAGCCGGGGTTTTTTATTTAAACGGGGTTTAAACACCCGACCCTGTTGAATTTCAGAACAAAAGAGTGCATATTTCACCGACAAATAGCGGGATTTTCTGCTCCGGATGATGAGAGTCACACAATCAAGGCCTAAAAACGCCTATTGTGACAGCTATCATGACGGGTTTCAGGGCTTCTCAATAGTTTTGTATCAGAGTCATTGAAAAAAGGGAGACCAAACTCATGTTAAGCAAACTAACCAAACTGATCGGATTCAGTGTGGTGTCCTTGGTACTGGTCAGTGGATTGGCAAATGCCCAGCCTGCAACTTACCCGGATATCGCCTTGAACGTCAATTTCCCACCCCCGGTTGTTGACCGGATCAAACTGTCCGATCTGGCCAAGTTTGACCCGGCTGCCAGTGGTGGGTCGTCCCGCATTCTGTTTTCCATCGAAATCAGAAATACCAACACATCAGCGCCTGTTTCCATAAAGGCAAACGCTGTGGAATTGGCTTTTAAATTTAATGGTAAAGGTATTACCAGCTTTACAAACGGCCGCGATGTCATTCTTCGTGCCGGTGAAGTCGTCAGTCTGAATAACCTGAACGCCCTGAAAGCGGATTCACGCTTCAGTTTTAAAATCAAAGGCGGAAGTTTTGATGCAAACGCCATTGTAAAGAGCTTATATGGTGATGATGCTTCGTTCAGCTCTATTGACCCGGGTGCACCACTTCCTGCAGGTGAATACACATTCATCCTGACCTTGTCCGGGGCACAAAACGATGGTGCCAGTTCAAGTATTCAACTGTCAAATCCGACCGGATATGTGGAACTGATTGGCCCCGGATCAACATTCGGAGCAGGTGAGCCCATGGTGATCATGGACCGTCAGCCGGTCATTACCTGGATTGGTGATGCTCCCGGATTCCTTCTTAAGGTTGTTGAAAAAGGTCCGAATGATAAAACGGTTGGTGATCTGCTTTCGAAAACAGCCAATTTTGAGACCACCACCAAAGCTCGTTTTGTTCGTTACCCATCAGCAGGTGTGACCCCTCTGATGCCAGGTAAAACCTATGTGATTCTGCTTGCCTCCCAGGTTAACACCATGGGATCGAAGAAGCCTGAAGAACAATTTGCAACTCCTCTCGAGTTCAAAGTACAGGCCTCGCAATCGGCTGGTGAATCGGCCAGCAGCCAGTTTCTTGAAAATCTGAAGGCATTGGTCGGTGATCAGTATGCGGGCGAGTTCGAAAAACTTCAGGGTGGTAAAGTCATCGGCGATCCCACACTGGATGGTCAGCGGATGTCCACCCGTGACTTCATGGAGTTGGGTCAGAAAATCCAGATTGGACAGGCAACCGTTAAAAGCGTTCGGGTTAAACCCTAACCACAATTTCAGACAGAGGTTATCAATATGAAAAAAACAACCATACTTGCAGGTAGCGCTTTCCTGGCTGTATCCCTGTTCAGCGGATTTTACATGGGATCGGAAAAGGAAGTAGCGGTAATTACCCGTATCTATTCTGATGTGAAAGTCAAAACAGAAAAAGGCGACTGGCAGGAAGCAAAGAAGGCCTCCTGGCTTGCCAATGGGGATAATCTGAGAACCGGTGAAAAAGCCACTGCTGTTCTCAAATTTAAAGATGGATCGGTTCTTCGTATCCGTCCGAACAGCGAACTGGCAGTTTACGCAGACCGTGCCGGGACCAAAATCGATAAACAGGTTCAGATCGATGTGGGTGCTGTCGGATTTGATGTCCGGAAACGGAAAGAAGAATCATTCAGCTTCAGTTCTCCAACCTCGGTCGCTTCCATCCGTGGAACCGATGGCGGTTATTCCATCGATGACAACTTTGATATGCTGTTCGTAAACTCGGGTCTGGCCTCCCTTACCAACAAAGCAAACAACCAATCGGTGGAAGTTGGCTCCGGTCAGGTGGGTGCTCTTGATAAAAAGGGTGGCGTTCTCGATAAACGAACCATGACAGACGCCGATAAACAGAAGCTCACCGGTCTTCAGTCTGATGCTGATGGCGCTGTGAAAACCCTCAAGATTGATGTTGAAATGCCAGACGGCTCGAAAAAAAGTCTTGAGATTGAGATCGAAGAATAATCGGCCGGTTTAATCGGATATTCTTTTAACCAGGGTGGTTTCTTTACTGCCCTGGTTTTGTATTTTTGAGGGGTAATAATAACACAGACGAGGACCAGTTCTCATGAAAATCAGTTCCATGATCCGCTCCGCTGCCATCTTTTTGTTCCTGTTGCTGGCAGGTTCCCTGTACGCACAGGCCCCCGCTCAACTTACCGTCCGGACGGATCATTCCCCGGTGGAAGGTGAAGGGTTCACCATTCAGGCCACATCTTCTAACCCAACGGTCACTTTCAGCAAAATGACCATTGGATACAGACAGCCCAATGACCAATACGACCAAAAGGAAATGCAATTCCAGAATGGGACCTGGGTGTTCGCTGTAAAAAGTGAATTTTCCATCGCTCCATCCCTCGATTACTATATCATTGCCACCACATCGGCAGGTGAAACCCAGTACTATCCAAATGCCGGGTACAAGGATGCTCCCGCCCAGATCACCATTAATCCTAAAAAAATCGATCAGAATGTTGCATTCCTGATGGGTGAACCCGGCCAGAAAATGGCTGTGGAAGACCTGATGATCATGTTATCGTATTACCAGATCTCTGAAGTCATCGATGTGGCATCGATTAAACTGACTCTGAATGGAAAAGATATTACAAAAGAAGCCACGGTCAGCGCGGATGCGTTAACCTGGATTCCTGAGGCAGCTCCTGCCGGTGGTGCACAGGCCTTCACCTTCACCGCAAAACTCAAAAATGGCACTGCCGTCGGACCCGTCTCCTGGACCGTTCAGGCTGTATCTGCCGAGGAAGCAGAAGAGGAAGCCCAGGCTGATGAGAACATCACTTTTGGCGGAAATTCCTGGTATGAATTCCGGTATGAATCGATTGGTGGTGTGGATTCTGCCTCATCAACAACGAATACCATCAACCGGTTTAATACCTCACTTAATGGAAGCTATTACTGGTTTGGTTACAGTGGCAATGTTTACGTGACATCAGAAGAGGACGAAAAACAACAAGCCTCGAACCGCTACACCATGAAGCTGACGACCCCTTACCTGGACCTTGGCGTAGGTGATGTTTATCCATCCTTCAGCCGTTTGATTATGAATGGAAGCCGGGTTCGTGGTTTGGAAGTCAATTTTAAAAGTGACTACATCAACATCGATGTGGCAACCGGTTATTTTAACCGCGCAGTAGATGCCTCCTTTGATGCTAAGGTGATTGAAGTGGATGCAAGCGACACTGACAGCATCAACGTGCTGCTTGGTGAGGATTACTTTGAGGTAAGGCGTGCTGGCGGGAAGGCCTATTTCCAGAAGCGCCTTGATGCTGGTGCCTTTGACAAAGAAGTGATGGCAGCCAAGTTAAGCTTTGGTTCAAAAGTCGATGGATTTAATACAGGTCTTGGATTCCTTCTCTCAAAAGACGACACGACCTCGAACGACTTTGGTGAACTTCCGACAGCAAACCTCGTGGTCGGCTATGATGCTCAATACCGGAAGGACAACGGCCGTTTTGAATTATACGGCGACGTTGCAATGTCGGTTTACAACTCGGATACCAAAGCTCAAAACCCAACACTGAAGGAAGAAATTGTCAATCAATTGGGCCAGAGCACCTACGATGCCCTTAACTCTTTCTTCCCCCTCTCTGCCAACATTCAGGCACCTGCCTCTACGGAAATAGGTGTCATTATGAATTATTTTGCCATTCAGACCGGGTTAAAACTTAATTATTGGAATAACTATTTCAAGATTGAATACATCCGGAATGGTGCTTCCTACCGCTCCGATGGGCTTCCATTCTATCAGGGGGATATTCAGGGGCTGAAACTGAATGACCGGTTACGGCTTTATGACAATAAGCTCTTCCTGAACCTTGGTTTGGATCTGTTGTCGGATAACCTGGATGGGGAATCGAAAAACTACACAGATGACAATGATAATGAATATGATGGAACCACCAACCGGAGAACCGTTCGGGCCGGATTTGCCTTTTTCCCGGGTGCCAAATATCCGTCTCTTTCATTTGACTACATCAATGCAGCAAACAAAAACGAACTTCCTGACTTTGCCACTGCATCGACCGATTTCACCTCAAGTACCTATATCATTGGATCAAACTACAGTTTTAGCCTGGCGAATGCCTTCCACACCCTTGGATTATCCTATTCCTTCACCGATAAAGTGGACAATCGGGATAAAGCCATTTATTTGTACCGCTATGGTCTGGGAAGTTACCAGCAAAACAGTAACTCAATCATCACAAACTATGGAACCAACATTGGCGATGATATTTCACTGAACGTCAGTTACAACTTTGCGTCCTCCACAAACATAGAAACCGTGTTGTCAGATTCTGCACAGGCCGGAACGATCAATCCTGGTCAATCTGCCACCTTTGCTTCGGAAGACGAAAGGGAAATCACCTTCAATATTATCGAAGCCAGTGCCTTTAAGAGCTTCTTCAATAATAATGTCAGAGTGGGAGCAAGGGCGAATATGACCTTCAGTGACATTAACCAATACATTTTTGGCGGTTCTGCCCAGTACAACATACTTCCGAACCTGATTGCCATGTCTGACCTCAGCATGGTTCTGAATGAAGGGGTTGATAACGACCTTTTATTTAACTTCAGACTTCAATTCAACTACTGACCTGATACAATTAGTTAGAAACCCCGGCAACCACCGGGGTTTTTTTTCATCCTGACCAAGGAGACAACCATGGCATCAAAACCGGGTAACCTGTTTAAAAATTTATATTTTACCGGATTGCTGATCAGTATCGGAATTGTCCTGATCGCTTACTGGTTTACTTTTACCACCATATTTGAAACCATTGAAAACAAGTCGGTGGATCAACGGTTTGAAGGCCGGGGTACGGTACAGGGATTCACCGAACAGGCCCGCGTGGTGATTGTCGGGATTGATGACCAGTCCATCGACAACATTCCCGATAACTATCCGTTTCCCCGCGCCTACTATGCGCGCTTTATCCAAAACATGAACCGGGCTGGTGCCTCTGCCATCGGAATTGATATTTTGTTTGACGGGGTGGATATGTCGAATACCACCAGTGATTCCTTGCTCAGAGAAGTCCTCCTGTCCTATAAGAATGTGGTATTGGCCGGCCGGACCGAAACCGAAAGTGTTTCGGGTGACCGGTATGACATCAAGACCTCGGATTCCTTGTATCTGCGGAATATTTTTTATGACATTGATGCTGGTGTCAAGCTTGGACTGATCTACGTTCCACCCGACCGGGATAACATTTACCGGCGGTATGCGATCACTCACCAGGCAAATAATGGTCAGATTTTCCCCACCTTTGCTTTCGAAATAGTTCAATATATCGACAACATTGAATCGGGACGAAATCATAACGAATTCATCATCAATAAAACGGATGAAACGATTCAGGTCGGCAAGTATTCTGCACCAAACTGGGATGGCTATACTGTTTTTCTGAATTACTACGGTCCTGCCCAGACGTTCACCTACATTGGTCTGGATAAAGTTCTGGATGACTCTCTGCTGATTACCAAGAACGAGCGCATCAACGCCGAAGTTCTGGCAGATGAGTTTGGTGTGCACGAGGATTCTGTTCTGGCCGATGAGACCTTGTACAACCAATGGGCCGAAGACCTTTTCGATAACAGCAAAATGAAAAGGCTGGCTTCAAAATACAGTCTGAATTCCTTTCTGAACGATCCTTCAAGAATCACGCCTGCCGAAAAGGCACGGGTCCAGGCGCTTGCCGATGAAATGGAAGCCGATGTTCTTGATATTCTGCAGGATGAAAGCCTCTATCCGGAATGGTCGTCACGAAATGCCAATCCCAACCGTCCGAAGGAACTGAAGGCTCTTGAGGATCTGACTGATGAAGATCTTGCAGCCTATGATCAGCTGGCCATTCTTCAGTCGGGGGTTCTGAAAAACAAAATTGTTTTGGTCGGGTCAGCGAATCCGGAAGACAAGGACATGCTTGCCATTCCAATGAGGAAAGGGGATGCACGCCAATCCAACCTGACCTATGGAGTGGAGATCCACGCAACGGCTGTTCAGAATCTGCTGGATGGAAACAATGTTCGACCGATGCCGGATTGGGTCCTGTTCCTGGTCCTGTTTATTGCCGCCTATCTGATTTTTATTGCGACCACCGGAATCAAGCACCTGAAGGTCAAGAGTACGTGGTTTTTCAATATTGTCAATTTCGTTTTTGTCTATGCAGTGATTTATCTGGCCGCCTATATCATTCTGGTGATGATTATGGAGTATGAGGATATGATTCTCTTCCCCTATTGGATCGAACCAGCCACCCTGAAATCCTTCCTGTATTTTATGATCCCGTATTCGGTTGCAGGGGTACTGGCTGGTTTTATCACCTGGATGTTTCACCGTAATAAACTCGACCATGAAGTCACAACCGAGTTTGCCAATATTTTGTTTGTCGTTCTTGCTTCCTGGCTGGTAATGGTACTGGCCCAGTTTGTTTTTAATGAATACCTGGTCATGATGAAAATTGTACCACTTATTGCATCTATCTTTCTGGGATATGTCGGGTCAATTGCCTATCAGTATCTGACTGAGAGCCAGCAAAAGAAAGTGATCAAAGGTGTTTTCAGCCATTATGTGAACAAGGAAGTGGTTGACAAAATGCTGGAAAATCCAGAGGCGGTGAGGTTGGGCGGAGAGAAAGTGACCCTGACGGTGATGTTTTCGGATTTGTCTGGGTTCACCACCATTTCTGAAATGCTCACACCTGAGGCGTTGGTGGATCTTCTGAATGAATATCTCGGATCGATGACTGAAATCATCCTGAAAGACGGCGGAACGCTGGATAAATACATTGGTGATGCCATCATGGCCTTCTGGGGTGCGCCGATTGCTCAGGAGGACCATGCAATCCGTTGTTGCCGTGCTGTGATGAAACAGCAGGCCAAACTGAGGCTGCTTGCCGATCAGTGGGTGGCACAGGGATTTCCCCGTCTCATTGCACGCTTTGGGGTCAATACGGGAGCGATGGTCGTTGGAAACATGGGTTCTTCGAGCCGTTTTAACTACACGGTAATGGGCGATTCGGTCAACCTTGCTGCACGGCTCGAACCGGCGAACAAGGAATTTGATACCCTGGTCATGATTTCTGAATTCACCTATGAGTACGTCAAGGAAGAGTTCATCTGCCGTCAGCTCGATCTGCTGCAGGTGAAAGGAAAAACCAAACCGGTTACCGTTTATGAGCTAATGGCCGACCGGACCGATGGTGGTGAATATACTCAGATGGATGCTCTGGTGAAGGTTTACAACGATGGACTCCGGTTGTACTATTCACAGCAATGGGATGCTGCAGTTGCAAAATTCCAGGAGGCCTTAACGATTGAACCCGAGGATGGTCCTTCAAAAACGTATATTAAACGGTCGAAGGAATTTAAGGAGAACCCGCCGGGCGCAGATTGGTCGGGCGTGTATGTGATGAAACACAAATGATAAAAAAGGCCGGGTAACCGGCCTTTTTTTATTCGACGTTACGTGTGGGACCCAATCGGTTCAGGTCAAATGTTACGCTGATCCGGTGGCTGTTACCCAGATCGAGATCACCGGAAAAATGTTCGAAGGCATAATCAATCCAAAGGGTTTGCAACCTGAACCCGGCGCCCAAATTCACCCGCTCAAGTTCATTGTATCCGGCACGGAGTGCCAGCGTTTGCCTGTATTGCCATTCAGCCCCGGCCTTGAAATCATGGGAAAGTGCGCCCCAGTTAAATTGTGCAGTTGAGCGTCGGTTTTCCAGACGGTTGATTACACCTGCGGCCACCAGCAGGGAGCCAACCGGTAAGTCGAATTCAGCAGAAACGCCTGTCTCAGCAGAAGGCGGTATGAGTTCGCTGGTTCCCGATTCCCAGACAATCAGGGTTGAAGTAATATCACGCAGGACAATACCGACAGTGAGATTATCGAAAAACACGCCCTTTTTCTGGGTTCCGGCATCAAGGCCGATGCCCCATGCGCCCGCTACTGAACCGTAAGAACGGTAGATGTATTTTGCGGTAAATCCCACCGGCCAGAACATCAGGTCCTGAGCAGCAAAGGAACCATAGAATACATAATCTGCGGCATTAAAATAACTTGGTACAAATCCGGTTTTGGGCCGGTTCAGATTAAAGTCCCATCCATCGCGGGTATCAGGAAGATCATCCACTCCGGACCGGAGAACACCCAGACCAATGCTGTACCGTTCCTGCCAGGGCACTGCCACCGACACAAAATCCAAGGAGACCAATCCAGAAAACCGTTCTGCATGCATGACCGCGAGCTGGGTGTTGTTCACGTGGATCAATCCGGCCGGATTCCAGTAAACCGCGTAGGCATCATTGGTAAGGGATACGGCCGAGTTACCCATCCCCAGATAACGGGCACCAGTGCCACCGGCCATAAACTCACCGGCATATTTTGTAAAAGACTGTGCATGAAGTCCTGATGCGCAGGCGATCAGAAAGCTGAAGGTAAGTGCAGATTTAATCATAGGTTCAAATTCGCTATTTTCGGGTATAAAGACAAGGTAAAAGGAAATCCATGCCCGGCAACTTCTCTAAGCAGATAATGGTGCCATGGGTTCCCATCTGGGTCATTGCCTGGTTGGTTCTGAATGGTCTCATCTGGTCGGTTCCTTTCATTTCTGCGGAATGGGCCGGTTGGGTGCGTCTCTTTCTGAGTCCGGTTTGCCATCAACTGCCAGAGGCCAGCTGCCAGCTGAATGAGGTGTTCCTTCCTGTTTGCTGCCGCTGCACCGCCATGTATCTTGGTTTTCTGACCGGGACGGCCGTGGTTTGGTTTGCAGCCAACCTGCCGTTACTTTCGCCGGCATGGATGACAGGTGCAGGCATCCTCATGGGATTGGATGTCGGCCTGAATGTTCTCCAGATTAAATCTCCTGATCTGCTGCTAAGAATCGTGACCGGGAGTTTGTTTGGTCTGTTAACCGGCATGGTGATTATTCAGCGTTTAAAAAGGGAAGTCCGTTATGTTTGACCAGAAGACCAAGGCCATCCTGGCCGGTAGTGGAATTTCAACGCTGATTGCCATTTTGCCTGTGATCAACCTGATAAACTTTCTGTTTTGTGCTGGCTACATTTTTGGGGGATACATGGCTGTCTATTTCAGAGAGCGGTTCACAGGTGACCGGTTATCCTTATCGGAAGGTGCATTGACCGGAGTGCTAAGCGGGGTGGTGGCGGCCGTTATCTATACTCTAATCACCTCTGCTCTGATGCAGTTGGTTGGTTTCAGTCAGGTGGAAACACAGATGAAAGAGGCATTTACTCAATATGGGTTAATGACCGGAGCAGATGCAGGATTGCCGCCCCTGGCCGAGTTATTCAGTTTTCCGTATGTCCTGATTCCGGTGTTGTTTCTTTCATTGTTATATGGATTTTTCAGCATGATAGGCGGATTGATCAGAACAGCCCAGACAAACGGACAGTTACCCGCCCAACCTTAACTCCGCTTTTTCTTCATGGCTGCGCGGGCCATGGAGATCAGATCATTCAGTTTGAGCAATGCCTCGACCGGTGCCAACCGGTTGACATCGGTTTTTAACAGTGCTTCAATAATGGGTGCTTCACGCACATCAAACAGGGTCATTTGAAATCCTCCATCTGCCGGGGGATTTTTTGATGAGGTCTGGTGACTGATAAAAGAGCCTTCCTCCAGCTCACGCAGAATAATCCTTGCTCTGGAAATAAGGGGCTCCGGAAGACCAGCCAGCTGGGCCACGTGTATCCCGTATGAGTGGTCCGCACCCCCCGGAATGATTTTTCTCAGAAAAATGACCTTGTCACCGTATTCTCTCACTTCCACGTTAAAATTGCGGATACGGGTGAAGGTGCTTGCCAGTTCGTTTAATTCGTGATAGTGTGTGGCAAATAACGTCCGGGCCCTGGAGTGGTCGTGCAGATATTCGCACAGGCTCCAGGCAATCGACAATCCGTCATAGGTAGAGGTTCCTCTCCCGATTTCATCCAGTAAAATCAGGGACCGGTCGGTGGCATGGTTGAGAATATTGGCGGTTTCGTTCATTTCGACCAGAAAGGTTGACTCGCCAGCTGCAAGGTTGTCACTTGCTCCCACACGGGTGAAAATCCGGTCCACAACACCAACCGAGGCCGATGATGCCGGCACAAACGAGCCCACCTGAGCCATCAGGACAATCAGACCGGTCTGCCGCAGGTAACTCGACTTTCCGCTCATGTTCGGGCCGGTGATGATCAGAATCTGCTCTTCCGTTCCTTTCAGAATCACATCATTGGGAACATAGGAATCGCCGGGCGGAAGCAGGGTCTCAATGACCGGGTGACGACCATCCCTTATGTCGATGAGATCGCTGTCATTAACCACCGGTTTGGTATAATGACGACGGACAGCAATGTGGGCAAAATTAGCCAGACAATCGATGGTGGCCAGTTGATGTGCCGTTTGCTGAAGTGCTTCTGTTGATTGGGCAATTTCCTGTCGTAATTGAAGAAAGAGGGACTGTTCCAATTCATTCATTCGTGTTTCGGCATGAAGCAGTTTTTCTTCGGTTTCTTTCAGCTCGGGTGTGATAAACCGTTCTGCGTTCACCATGGTTTGCTTGCGAATGTAACTGGCCGGAACTTTCTCGAGATGGGTTTTGGTGATTTCGATGTAATAACCAAAAACTGAATTGAAGTTGATTTTCAGAGATTGGATGCCGGTGCGGTCCCGCTCTTCCTGCTGCAGCCGCGATATCCAGGCTTTCCCGTCATTGGCCATGGCACGGATTTCATCCAGATCGTTGCTGAATCCCGGGCGGATCAGTCCGCCTTCTGTGATACTGGCAGGAGGATCATCCACCAGGGTTTGTTCGATCCGGTTTACCAGTTCCGGAAACAGGGTCAGCGGAGTGGCCAGATCAGAAATAAAGGCTGACGCAGAATCTGAAAGGGTTTTTTTCAGAAGGGGAAGTTCGGAGAGGGACCGTTTGAGGGTGACCAGTTCCCGTGGGGTGATTTTCCCCATGCTGACTTTTGTAGCCAAACGTTCCAGGTCGGCAATGCTCGCGAGCAAAGCCCTGACTTCATTCCTCAGGGTTTTATTTTCATAAAAGGCCTGAACCGAATCGAGACGTGCTTGTATCGGGCTAGTCTGAATCAGAGGCTGAAAGAGCCATTTTTTCAGCATCCGGGCACCCATGGGGGTTTCCGTTTCATCCAGGATGGAAATCAGGGTTCCGAAGGTCTGACCATCGGCCATGGAAGAGATCAGTTCAAGGTTTCGTTTGGTGGAACCATCGAGCACCATATATGCTTCCGGATGGTAGACGGCCAGTTTCCTGAAGTGCCCCAGGTTTTCTTTCTGATTTTCATACAGGTAATGAATGATAGCACCTGCAGAAGCGGTTGCAAGCGGCAATTCTTCCAGTCCGAATGCCCGCAGGGAATGCGTTTTAAAATGTCTGATCAACTCGTCCCTGCCAAACTGAGGGGTGAAGATCCAGTCATCCCTTTCTGTCTGAACAGTCTTATAAGACAGGGAAGGAACCAGTTTGCTGCGTCTCGGAATGAGAATTTCCTTGACCTGAAGCATTTCAAGAATACCACTGATCTGGTCGCTGGTCCCTTCATAGCAGAAGAATTCACCGGTGGAGGCATCGCAAAAAGCCAGACCCGAGCGATCAGGTCCGGGAGTCAGGGAAGCCAGGTAATGATTGGAGCGGTGATCGAGCAGTTTGTCTGAAAAAGTAACACCCGGAGTCACGACCTCCACAACATCTCTTTTCACGAGAGTTTTTGTCAGCTTTGGATCTTCAAGCTGTTCGCAGATGGCAACCCTTAAACCGGCACTGACAAGTCTTGGCAGGTAAGTATCCACCGAATGAAAAGGGAATCCGGCCAGAGGTGTTTCCCCTGCAGCCCCGTTTGATCGTTTGGTCAGCGTGATTCCAAGGACCCGTGAACAGGTTTTGGCGTCCTCTTCAAAGGTTTCGTAAAAATCTCCCACCCTGAACAGGAGAACCACGTCGGGATATTTTGCCTTGATCGAGGCATATTGTGCCATCAGGGGAGTTTCGGTGCGTCCGGCCATGTACACTAAGATCTTTTAATGATGGATAAACCACTAAAATGAGCCTTTTTTTTTAATTTTACAGGCTCAAACCGGTTTTTAACCCAGATCAGGATATCTGTGAGCCGGTTTTTCTATTAAACCTGGAGACTGTTTTATGAAAAAAGGATTGGTCCTCTTGTTGATTCTGGTCGGGCATCTGACTGTTGCACTGGCCGATGAGGGCATGTTTCTTCCGAACCGGCTGGATAAACTGGATTGGAAAAAATTGAAGAAAATGGGCTTGAATCTGAAAGCCGATGAAATCATGAATTCCGATTCACAGAAAGGGTTGAACCACGCCATCATCAGACTGAACATTGGCGGAACCGGTGAATTCGTATCTGCAAAAGGTCTCATTCTCACCAATCATCACGTTGCATTCGGGGCCATTCGTGAAAATTCAACCGAGTCACTGAATCTGCTCGAGGAAGGATTCCATGCCGCCACGATTTCAGGTGAACTGAAATCGACTTATACCGGGCAGGTTACCGAGTGGATGGAGGATGTGACAGCGAAGGTGCTGGCTGCGCTCGATACCGCCAAATCATTCAGCACACCAGCCCTTGCCAGAAAAGCCATTTTTGAAAGCCTGGCAAAATCTCACACCTCGTTCCCCGAACGCACCGCTGATGTAATGATCATGAATGAGGGCAACGAATACACGCTGGTGGTTTACCGCTTCTTCAATGATATCCGGCTGGTGTACGCGCCTCCCCGGTCGATCGGTGAATATGGCGGCGAAACCGATAACTGGATGTGGCCACGTCACACGGGTGATTTCTCCTTCCTTCGTGCCTACATGTCTCCTGATGGAAAAACCAGTGCCGCCTACAGCAAAGACAATGTACCTTACGTGCCCGGACGTTTCCTGAAAATCTCTGCCAAAGGCATCAAGGATGAGGATTTCACCTTTATCATGGGATATCCTGGCCGGACCACCCGTTACCGGACGTCTTTTGAAACGGCGTTTGCACTGGATTATAACTATCCGGTAACCATCAGCCTTCTCGATGCTTCCATCAAAGGAATGGAAGAGGCCACGAAAAACAATGTGGAATTGGAAATCGAATATGCCAGCAACATCAAAGGATTCCTGAACACCATTAAGAATTTTCAGGGAAATGTGGCTGGTCTTAAGAAAAACGGTTTGATTGAAGAAAAACGTCAGTCTGAAAAAGCGTTCAGCGAGTGGGTTTCCAAAGACAAGGCCAGACAGGAAAAGTATGGCACCATTCTTTCCGATATCGATGCATTGTATAAAGAAATGAGCCCGATGTATAAAAAGTCGACCATTGCAAGGTGGCCGACCCGTTCCAGATGGTTTCCGTTGGCCAATGGTCTTGATAAGGCCGTCACCGGAAAGGAAATGACTCCGGCTGAAAAATCCTCACTGGTGGCGAAATACACGGGCAGTGCAGCCATGGTGCGTCAGGAACTCGAGAAAAATGTGCTTCGGAATGTTCTGACCCTTTATTATTCCCTGCCTGCCGATCAGCAGTCTGCCGACATGAAAGCCTTGCTGGGAACCGGCAAATCCATGGAAGAAGCTGTTGCCGGTCTTGCATCTGCCGTTGTTAAAAGTTTGCCTTCGGCTGATTCGGTTTCAGTGATATCATTTATCGATGCAGTTGTGAAAGGCGGCGAGGCCGTTCCGGTTGCTGTCCGTCTGGCCCGTGCACTGAATGCTGAAACCAGTGCCTTTTCCAAATTCGAGCAGGACTTCAATTTAAAAATCAGTGACCTGCGCAAAAAGTACATCGATGCGCTTGCCGGTTTCAGAGGGGAATACCTGTATCCGGATGCGAACTTTACTCTGCGTTTTACTTACGGATCGGTCAGAGGATATGAACCACGCGATGCGGTGGTTTACAAATCCCAAACCGTTTTCAAAGGTGTCATCGATAAGGAATCTGGAGAAGAGCCATTTAAAAACCATCCGAAACTGATTTCCCTGTATCAGAATAAAGATCTGGGAAAATGGGTCGATAACAGGTTAAAGGATGTTCCGGTTGCCTTTCTGACAACCAATGATATCACCGGTGGAAACAGTGGAAGTCCTGTGATCAATGGAAATGGTGAACTGATCGGTTGTGCATTCGATGGCGTTTGGGAAGCACTCACCGGTGACTGGAAATTTGAAAATTCCATTAACCGTACCATTGCCGTAGACAGCCGTTATGTCCTTTTTGTCCTTGATAAATTCTCAGGTGCAAAAAACCTGCTGGATGAAATGGTGATTGTCTACTGATTCCTGAATTGCTGGAATCTGAACTGGGCCAACCCGGGTGTCCGGGTTGGCTTTTTTTATGTATAACGGCCGGGGGCTGATCCTGCCGGAAGGTCTTTCAGCGTAGCCATAGGTTCAAGATTGGTTCTGCGTGGGAAATACTGTAAATTTATAGTCTGTTTTTAAAAGGATTTTAATGATCGAACAGGAATTAGCAACCCTTGCCCGGCAGCTTCGCCGGGATTGTATCAGGATGATCACCAATGCAGAATCGGGACATCCCGGTGGCTCGGTTGGAATGGCCGACATCTTCGCCACCTTGTTTTTTCATGCAATGAAGCACAACCCGGCATCCTGGCCTGATCACAGTGGTCAGGACCTCTTTTTTCTTTCCAACGGACATATTGCCCCCATCTGGTATGCCTCACTGGCCAGAGCGGGGTACTTTCCGCTTGCCGAATTAGGAACCCTCAGGCGTATTCATTCACGGTTGCAGGGACATCCTGCCACTCAGGAAGGACTTCCTGGCATCAGGGTGGCCTCTGGTTCACTGGGTCAGGGGCTGTCGGTGGCTATTGGGGCGGCAATGGCCCTTAAACTGAATAAGCGCACCGATTGGGTATACGTGGTGATGGGCGATGGAGAATGCAATGAGGGCCAGATATGGGAAGCAGCCCAGAATGGACCTCACCAACAGGTGGATAACCTGATTGCCATTATCGACCGTAACCGGATCCAGATTGATGGGGACACCGAGAAAGTTAAACGACTGGATCCTTTCCCTGAGAAGTGGATGGCTTTTGGCTGGAATGTTATCGAAATCGACGGCCATTCTTATCAGGAAATTATGACCGCCATCAGAAAGGCAAAAGCCAACCGGGGAAGCGGACAGCCCACAGTGATCATTGCCAATACGGTGATGAGCAAGGGAATTCCGTTTATGGAAAACCTTGCAAAATGGCACGGAACACCACCAACGAAGGAACTTGAACAACGCGCATTGACCGATCACCTGCCTTCCACAGACTGGAAGGATTACGATGATCCTGCAGCCAGAGTGGTACCATCTGATTGGTTTGGGAGGATGAACTGATGCCGTCTTTTAAAGTTTATGATCAGACACCAACCAGAAATGCGTTTGGTGAGGCCATGGTTGAACTTGGGAAAACCCGACCGGATGTGGTGGCGCTTTGTGCAGATCTGACCGGAAGCCTGAAACTGGAAAAATTTTCATCTGAATTCCCCGATCGCTTCTTTTCCCTGGGAATCGCCGAGGCCGATATGATCAGTACGGCTGCCGGACTTGCCATCGGCGGAAAAATTCCGTTTACCACCACCTTCGCTGAATTCAGTACAGGTCGGGTTTATGACCAGATCAGGCAATCGGTTGCCTATTCAAATCTGAATGTAAAAATCTGTGCTTCCCATGCCGGATTGACGCTGGGTGAGGATGGCGCCACCCATCAGGCCCTGGAAGACATCGGTCTGATGCGTGCCTTGCCGAATATGACGGTGATTGTGCCTTGTGATGCCAACGAAACCTGGTCTGCCACCCTGGCCGTTGCGGAACACAAAGGTCCTGTTTATCTGCGGTTCGGACGACCAAACCAACCCAATTTCACCGAACGGACCCGTGATTTCCGCATTGGAAAAGCGGTTAAACTGCGGGAAGGTAACTCGGTGACAATTGTCGCCTGTGGGATCATGGTTTGGAAATCACTGGAGGCAGCCGACTTACTTGCACGGGAAGGCATTGAAGCCGAGGTAATCAATATGCATACGATCAAGCCTCTTGACCAGGAGGCTATTCTGACATCCTTTTCGAAAACCGGATGTGGTGTATCCGTGGAAGAACATCAGAAAAATATCGGACTGGGTGATGCGGTTGCCCATGTGCTTTCGACCCGGCTGCCGTTACCGTTGGAAATCGTGGCCGTTAATGACCGGTTTGGCGAATCCGGCCTTCCCGATGAATTGCTGACACAGTTTGGTCTTGCGGTTTCCGATATCGCCGATGCAGCCAGACGCGCGGTGTCCAGAAAAAAATAATCTGACCAGAGATACAGGAAAAAGACCATGTTAAAGAAAACCCCTTTCCATGAAATGCACCTGAAAGCAGGTGCCCGGATGGTTGAATTTGGTGGATGGGATATGCCCGTCCAGTATGCAGGAGGCATTGTTTACGAACATCAGCTGGTCCGGCAAAAGGCTGGCTTGTTCGATGTGAGCCACATGGGTGAAATCGAAGTCAAAGGCACCGGTGCCCAGGGTTTTTTAAACCGGATTTCCACCAATGATGTCACCAAACTCACCGTTGGCAAGGCACAGTACACAGCCATGTGCAATGAAAAGGGTGGAATCATCGATGACATGATTATTTACCGGCTTCCCGAATACTACATGGTGGTGGTTAATGCCTCGAACAAGGACAAAGACTTTGCCTGGATGAAATCCCATGCCGATTCTTCGGTTTCCCTGCGTGATGAATCGGATGAAACCGCCCTGCTGGCAGTTCAGGGGCCTGCTTCTGAAACCATCCTGCAGGCACTGACCCCGGTCAACCTTGCAGAGATCCCTTACTACGGCTTTGCCATCGGTAAACTGGCTGGTGTGGAAATGTATATTTCACGTACCGGTTATACTGGTGAACCCGGATTTGAATTGTACTTTTATACACAGCATGCCGCTTCCGTCTGGAACACCCTGCTCGAAGCAGGAAAGCCTTCCGGACTGGAACCAGTCGGATTGGGTTGCCGCGACACCCTTCGTACCGAAATGGGATATGCCCTTTACGGCAATGATATTTCAGATACCACCCATCCGCTCGAAGCAGGTCTTGGTTGGATTACCAAACTGGATAAAGGCGACTTTATCGGCCGGCAAGCCATTCTCGATGCAAAAAACAACGGTCTTTCCCGAAAACTGACCGGCATTGTCCTGCGTGAAAAGGCCATTCCGCGAAGCCACTATCAGGTGGTGAATCAGGACGGTGATGTGATTGGAGAAGTGACCTCGGGAACGTTTTCCCCCTCACTGGAAAAGGGAATTGCCATGGCCTATCTGAAACCTGAGTATTGTGCAGAGGGAACCGTGGTGGGTATAATGATCCGGAACCAGCCGCAATGGGGTACCGTACAGAAATTTCCTTTCTACCGGAAGGCCTGACAGATTCTGATGAAAATCGATGTTTATTTCGACTCGGGGCTGGTGGATGAATCGACCCTGAAGGGACAATGGGTCTGTGTGATTGATGTCCTGAGGGCTTCTTCCACCATCTGCACGGCACTTGTGAATGGTGCACGGGAAATTATTCCGGTTGCCTCGGTTGACTACGGAATGAAGATTGCCTCCAACTTATTCGATGGTCAGTTTCTTCTGGGTGGTGAACGCGGTGGGAAGCGGATTCAAGGCTTTGATCTGGGTAACTCACCAAGAGAATACACGGCAGAGAAAGTGTCGGGAAAGTCGATTGTTTTTGCCACCACCAACGGAACGGGTGCCATCGTTAAAGCCCGGCATGCAGAAAAGGTCCTGATCACCGGCTTCCTGAATCTGGGAGCCATTACATCGGTTCTTCAGTCGGTGTCTCCCTCACAGTTGTACATCATCTGCGGGGGAAGGGAACATCACTTCAGTCTGGAAGACAGCCTCTGTGCCGGCGCTCTCATCGATCGTCTCACGGAAGGAGAGGGCACACCGACTCCTCAGTTAAACGATGCGGCCAAGGTCTCTCTGTTCACCTGGCAAAGGGAAAAGGATCAATTACGGAGGGCAGTTCGTGATTCTGACCACGGCAATACGTTAAGGATTCTTGGTTTCGAATCTGATATCGATTTATGCACCGACATCGATAAGTATGATGTGGTTCCCGTGCTGGCCGAATCGAGCAAAATTAAACGGATGCAAACCGAGACTACCGGCAGGACCCAGGTCTGATGGCGAAAAAAAAGGAAAAAACACCTTCCTCTCCTGCCCCTGAATCTGGGGGTAACCGGAAAATCAGTCCGGAAAGAAAAATTGAAATTGCCGGATTAATCCTGATGGTCTTCGGGCTCATCATGGTTCTCTCGGTACTGTCAAGCAAGGAAGCTGATTATTCCATCATCACGACCATGCGACCCGGGGATTATTTTTCACCTGACCAGCCGCCTGCCTCCCTCATTGGCAACTGGCTTGGTGTGATCGGTGCGTTCCTCTCTCACCACCTCATTTTCAATCTGCTGGGCTATCCGGTTCTGATTCCCTGTTTACTGGTTATGGTCTGGGGCTGGGTGATGCTAAGGCATCACGGACTTTCGAAGCCCGTTTATTTCACCATCTATGGCTTGTTGTTTTCTCTGGGCCTTTCCACAGCTTTCGGTTTTCTGTCGATTCTGTCCGATTATTCTCTGCTGGGAAATGCCTGGTCGGGGCTGGCGGGTATTTTCATCGCCTCAATGATCTATACCATTCTGGGCGGAATCGGCGGAACATTGCTAATTCTGACTGGTTTGTTTATCCTGGTCGTCCTTTTTATTGATCTGGATCTGAAGGCAACCGCTTCACGCATACAGGGGTGGCTGACTTCGAAATCAAAAATCGTTGTGAAACAGGATGAACCTGTCGCTGATGAAACGGAACAGGATACTGAGGAGGAAGACCAGTCACCTCCATGGGACCCACCGGTTACCAGATCCCAGCCTGCCCCGCCACCACCGCCGGTTATTCAGGAGGAACCCAAACCGGTCACCACCGTTCGCAAGGCATCAAAACCGATTGGTATACCGCTTGAAGAGATTCTTCCACCCAGAGAAGAATCCGTTGCCCCGCCCGAAGTGGTGCTTCACACCGATGAGTTTCGTACCGAAGCCGAGAATTTTATCCCGGTTGGACCGGAATCTGAAAAACCTGAGGAATCCGGAACAATGGAATCCGGTCCGGCACCCGTGGTCACCGAGGACTCTCGTCCCGAGACACCCGCCGGATCTCCTTCTCAGGAAAAACAAGGTCTGACCTTTTTCAGGGCCTTTGTTAAGGAGCCCGAAAAGGAAACAACTTCGGTTCCCCACACTCCCGAAAAAAGGGAAGAACCTGTCGCAGAAAAAACGATAACTCCGCCGGTAACCAGATCCGAAACGGTTCATTCTGAACCCCCGGTTCCGCCACCCCTTTCATCAGAACCCAAACCAATCAGAGAGCCGGAACCTGAGTCTCACCCCGGTGCAGTGCAAACCATTCCGGTTGCGGTGGATGGCGAACAGGAAATCGAACTGATTCTGAAACCCACGGTAGAGGAACAGAAAGCAGAACTTCCCCGCGATCCGATTTTCAAATTCGGATACCGGAAACCCGGACTCGATCTCCTGCAGATCAATCCGAATACCGTTACCAACGTTATTGATCCGCTTGAACTCGAAGAGAATGCCCGCAAGCTTGTTCACAAACTTTCAACCTATGGGATTCAGATTGATGGCAAACCAGAGGTGACCGTCGGCCCCCGGGTGACCCTTTTCGAAATAAAACCGGCAGAGGGAATCAAGGTGAGTCGCATTACCGCCCTGGCCGATGATATTGCGCTGGCCATGGCTGCACGTGGAATCCGCATCATGGCGCCCATCCCGGGAAAACCGGTGGTCGGGGTTGAAATTCCCAACAAAAAATCGGTTCATGTTTTCTTACGGGAAATTCTTGAGTCAGAAAAATTCCAGAAAGCGGCAGAGAACGGCATGCTGTTGCCGGTTGCCTTTGGCCGGACGATCAATAATGGCATTTATCTGGAAGACCTGGCCAAACTCCCTCACCTGCTGATTGCGGGAACGACGGGTTCGGGTAAATCGGTCGGAATCAATACCATTATCTGTTCCTTGTTGTATTTTGCTCATCCGGCCACGATCAAGTTTGTGATGATTGATCCGAAAAAGATTGAGCTTTCCATTTACCGCCGGTTGGAAAAGCACTTTCTGGCTGTTCTTCCCGAGCTGGATGAACCCATTCTGACCGATACGTCAAAGGCCGTGACCTTGCTGCGGGCAGTTGAACGGGAAATGGATGACCGGTACACGTTGCTTGCCAAAGTCGGCGTTCGTCACCTGAAGGACTTTAACCGGAAGGTGGAATCGGGTGAAATAAAATCACATGCGGGGGATCCTTACACCAAATTGCCATTTATTGTGGTGATTATTGATGAGTTGGCCGACCTGATGATGACATCGGGAAAAGAGGTGGAGGAGCCCATTGCCCGCCTGGCTCAGCTGGCCCGTGCAGTGGGTATTCACCTGGTGGTGGCCACTCAGCGACCGTCGGTTGATGTGATTACCGGTATTATCAAAGCCAATTTCCCGGCACGGATCGCCTATCAGGTGACCAGCAAAATTGATTCTCGTACCATTCTGGATATGAATGGTGCCGAACAGTTGCTGGGGAATGGTGATATGCTTTACCTGCCCAGCGGATCTCCCAAACCTGAACGGATTCAGAATGCGTTCGTCTCAACTGAGGAATGCGAGGCCATTATTGAGCACATTGCCAGGCAGCCAGGTTTCATCTCGGCCTACCGCCTGCCCATTCCGCCCGATAAAAACGGAAAGACATCGGGTAAAAAAGGGGAGATTGAACAGACGGATGATTGGGATGATATGCTTGAAGAAGCCGCACAGGTAATTGTACAGCACAATCAGGGAAGCACATCCCTGCTTCAGCGAAAACTGAAAATCGGTTATTCCCGGGCCGCACGGATTATTGACCAGCTCGAAATCCTGGGCATCGTGGGACCTCCCGATGGATCCAAAGCACGTCAGGTGATGATTGATGACCCCGACACTCTAAACGATATTCTGAATATTAAATAAAGCGGAAGCCAGATGATTTCCATGTTTACCACTTTAATGATCTCGGGTGTACTGGCCTTCTTTCAGGCTCAGAATGCCAGTGATGTTCTCGAAAAAGTCAGAAAAGCCTATGATTCCATCAAAGATGCGTCTGCAGACTTTGACCAGATGGTCAGTTATAAGGTTACCCGGCTGAACCAGAAACTCACCGGCCGGATCTCGGTCAAGAAACAGGATAAGCTCAGGCTTGAAACCGAAGAACAGATTCTGGTGACCGATGGAAAAACTGCCTGGACTTATTCGGTTTTTAATGAGAAAGTGATCATTGATCATTTTGATCCAACCAGCTCTGAATTGTCTCCTTCCCGGTTTTTTCTGGAATTCCCAAAGGACTTTATCATGACTGTCGTTGGCCGGGAAACCATTGGTGGCATGGTGACATGGAAGCTGAACCTCACTCCGAAAAATCCCGACAATTTTATTCAGGCCATGTCCCTTTGGGCAGATGAGAAGGAATGGTTTATTCGTCAGGTGGAAGTGACCGATATTAACGGGTCAACCACCACTTACCGCCTCAGGCAGTTGCAGATCAACTCCGGACTGCCCGATCAGTGGTTTCAGTTTACACCGCCCAAAGGCGTTGATGTGATTGATCTCCGCTGAATGAAAAACCGCCTGTTTCAACTCCTCCTGGGAGCCCTCATTTCAGCGGTTACGCTTTATGCGGCCTTTTATGGCATGGATTTATCCACCATTACCAATATCCTCAGTTCGGTTAACTGGTGGTGGCTGGTACCCACCACTGTGGTGATGGTTCTCAGTCATTACGTCCGGGCGTGGCGGTGGCGGTTGTTTTTCGGGCACGATGCGGAATCGGATAGGCTCTATCCGTATTTCAGTTCCACCATGGTGGGGTATGCAGTCAATAATGCATTGCCCCGGGGCGGGGAACTGGCCAAGGCCATTTATCTTGGAAGAATGACCAACCGGTCCCAGACTCATGTACTCGGTACAGTTGTTCTGGAGCGCCTGATCGATTCATTGATTCTTCTTGTCGTGTTTGGTCTTTCCATGCTGTGGTTTTCCGAGGACATTGACCGCCATTTTCCCGGTCTGGGTGTCGGAGCCGGCGTGTTAACTGTCTCGCTGGTCGGAATGCTGCTGGTTCTCACCTTGCTCCCGGTTGAAAAATCGAAAGTGTTGATTCATTGGTTTACCAGATGGTTGGGCAGCAGACTAAGTGCAAAAATCGGTGACCTTTCCGGAAGGTTTCTTGAGGGTGTTTCTGCCCTGCGGAATGGTCATTTCTTACCAGCCATTCTGGTATCATCCCTGTTGATTTTCCTTCTTTACATTGCAGGAACCTGGTTGCCGATGTTTGCATTTCCCTTTCAGCAATCGGCCAATCTGGGATTCCCTGCAGGAATGGCTGTTATGGCCATAGCTGCGATCGGAATGGTGATTCCATCACCGGGTGGAACCGGTACCTATCATTGGTTCTGCAGCATGGCTCTCATTCAGATTTTCGGGGTGAATCAGGCCGAGGCCGTCAGCTTTGCAACCCTGGTTCACCTGCTCAATCTTGGCTTTTCCACCCTGGCCGGAGCCGGTTGTTTCCTTTTTGATCAGGCGCACAGAACCACCGGTCCGGTTGAGTCTGCCTGATTCATCGGCTAACTTTAACAGTTTTGCACCCAATGTCATGAAATCACCCCAATTGGATCAGGTTTTTATTCACGAGTCCTCCTATGTCGATCTGCCTTGTGAAATCGGCCCCGGAACCAAAATCTGGCACTTCAGTCATATAATGAAGGATTCGGTGATCGGCGAGAATTGTAATATCGGTCAAAATGTGGTGATTTCTCCCGGTGTCAGACTTGGACGGAATGTTAAAATTCAAAACAATGTATCTGTTTACACCGGTGTTATTTGTGAGGATGACGTGTTTCTGGGACCATCCATGGTGTTCACCAATGTGATCAACCCCAGATCTGCCGTTTCCCGAAAGGAAGAGTATAAGACCACATTGGTCCGGAAAGGGGCCAGTATCGGTGCCAATGCGACCATTGTTTGTGGCATAACGCTGGGTCGTTTTTGCTTTATCGGAGCCGGGGCTGTGGTCACACGGTCAGTGCCTGCCTATGCACTAATGACCGGAAATCCGGCCAGACAGCGCGGATGGATGTGCCAGTGCGGAGTTAAATTACCGGAAACCTTCCCGGCGACCTGCAGGTCCTGCGGTCAGGCCTACCGGTTGAATCAACAGGAAATTGAACCAATATCTTAAGAGCTGATGGAACAACGTAACGAACAAATACCGACAAACCAGACCACCGGAACCGAATTTCTTACCATTGAAGATTTTCTGGATTCTGTCAGGAGGTGGAAATGGATTATCATTTCCTCCACCGTTCTGGCATTTACCGTCAGCTATATCTACTACTACTATCAGCCGAACGTGTACTTATCAACGGTCCGGTTGCTGTATGGAAAAACCACTCAGGAAGTGTCCTTGTTTTCGGGCAATTTCGGATCAAACCAAAGCCGGGCGCTTGGCAATGAACTCGAACTGATCCGGTCCCGCCAGTTCGGCGAACTGGTGGTGACAGCCATGGCAGAAAGCCTTCGGGTTAATCCGGCCCTCGCCCGTTTTCCTCTTTTTTCAACCATTCAGGGAACAGGGAACCCCTATTCAGTACTCGGAACCGTCCTTCTTAACAGAAACGCCACCTCTCCCCGGGCACTCGACATTATCAATATTTCCTTCATGAGTTCCGATCCGGAAGAGGCAGCCATCATCGCGAACATTCTTGCGAATGTGTATATCGTCAATGACCTTACCAACAACCGGACCACTCAATCCATTGTGAAAAACTTCATCAAAACACAGTTGGATGAAAAAGCTCAGGACCTCCGGAAAAGTGAGAATGATATTCAGACCTACATGGTCCAGAGTGGGATTGTGACCGTTTCGAGTGAATCACAAAATGTGGTGAGCAACATTGCTTCTCTTGAAGCCCGCATCAATGAGTCCCGTTTACAGATTGGAATTTTTGAGGAAGAAATCCGGATAGCCCGTGAACAACTTAAAACGCTTCAACCATCAAGTTCGGTTGAATTCAGCGGCTATTCTGATTCCTACATCAGAATCCTTCAGCAAAAAATTGCCGAAACGGAAAGCCGTCGCGATATACAGCGTGCGACGCTTGATACGGCCGCTCCAGCCGCAAAAGCCGAAATGGAACGTCTTGAGCGTGAAGCCAAAAATCTTCGTGAACTGCTGGAAAAACGTATAGAAGAATCCATCCAGAGTGAGTTGCCAGGCAGCAATACCATGGAATTGGTTCGGCAAAATCAGAATAAAATCGCTGTTGGAACCGTATCAATCGTCATTGAGAACTTTAAGATTGAAAAATTACAGACCCTGTTAGCCGATTATGAAAAACGTTTTCAGGCCATTCCGACAAAAAATGTTGAGTATGCCCGCCTGGAAAGAGCAAGACGGTCTGCCGAAGAATTGTATCTGATCCTGGAGAAAAAATATCAGGAAGCCATCATTTCTGAATTGCAGATCAACACCAATATCAAGGTGATTGACCTTGCCATCCCCGATTTTGTTGCTGTTGAGCCTCAGCGCGCCAGAATGGTTTCCTTACTGACGGTTCTTGGATTACTGGTTGGACTGGGTCTGTCGATCGGTCTTAAAAAGATGGATAACCGGATTCACAAACTGGATGATCTTGAAAAACTGAACATTCAGATTCTGGGTCAGGTGCCAGTGGATGAGGAACGCCTGGCTACCGGCAACCTCATTAAGGATATCTCTGCCATTGTTCAGGAAATGCACCGTCAGATATCGATTAATATCAATTATATTCTGAACCGTAAAGGTCGCGAAAATGGCCTTTTCCTGCTGACCACCAGTACCATTCCGCAGGAAGGGAAGACCTTTACCGGAATCCTCATGGCTGGCTCACTGGCTGACCTGGGTTATAAAGTTCTTTTGATTGATGGTGACTTGCGCCGTCCGACGGTTGACAAACACCTTCCAATCCGTAAATTCCCCGGTCTGACCGAGCTTATTCTTAACGGTGACCTGTCCGGCGTTCAGAAAGTAGAATCCTTTCACTCAGCTACTTTTGATGTCATCGCTTCCGGTACGATTCCGGTTTCTCCGGTTCCGTTGATCTCAAGTGAAGAGTTCATGAGCCATATTAATAAGTTCCGGGCCCAGTACGACTATATCATCATGGATGCGCCTCCATCCCTCTCGGTGGGTGATGTGTACATCTATGCAGAGCATGCCGATGGACTGATCTATGTGAGTGGTGCCGAGCTGGTGAATAAGCGTGATTTTATCCGGCAATACCGTACTATCGCAAACCGGTTTGGACCGAAGGTTCTGGGTGTTGTATTGAATAAAGTCAGGAAAAACCACCTGTCCAGTCAGGGGAACTACTACTACTATTATTCCTCAAACCAGAAGTAACACTCAGGAGGACGCACGGGGAGAAACGAACAGCACTTCTTCCCGTTCAATAATCACGGCACCCGGTGCCGCCTGTCTGGGTTTTCTGACGTATTTGACAAATGTGTAGCTGACCGGAACCCAATCCGACTTTTGCTGTCTGGAAAACCAGGCGGCCAACGCGGCTGCTTCCTCAAGTTGTGCTTTTCCCGGATAGACGGGTTGCCGGTTGGGCAGAATCACATGACTTCCCGAATCACCGCGGCAATGAAACCAGATGTCATTCTTACCAGCCACTTTGCTCAGCAGAAAATCATTGCCCTTCGCATGTTTGCCGACCAGTATTTCATATCCGAATTTCGATGGAAACCGGTGAAAAGGTTCCGGTGCATCTCCTGAAGGTGTCGGACCGGTTTGCATGGGGAGTTGTTTGAGCAATGACTGAAGTTCCCGTCCATTTTCAGTATTGTTCAGTTGAGCAAGAAGCTGTTCAATCTGATAAACCGACTCAATGGTTTTCTTCAGAATCAGTTTTTTTTCCCCCAGGGTTTGCTTCATCCGTTTAGACCGGTCAAAAAACCGTACCGCATTTTCACGGATGGTTAGGGTCGGATTCAGTCTGATCAGCCTGGGTTCCTGTTGGTCAGTGGTCCAGTCAGAAATGCGGACCGATTCAAGTCCACGGAGTTCCTGATCGGGAAAGGACTGAAGCAAATGTCCCAGGTGAGCTTCAGCAGTATGTTTTGAATCATCTTCCAGAAAAGATGAAAGCTGAAGAATGGTTTGTTTGAGCCGGCTTAACCGATCCTGTACCTGCCTGATGGCCTGTGCTTTCCGGTTCTTGAATTCATCGGCCTGACGTCGTCCCAGTTCAGCCTTCCTGAGCTCACGGCTGCCATCAGTAATTAACCGGATTTCCCTGAGCCCCGAAATTCCCAAAGGCGAAATCAAAAGGGAATCGGGTTTATCGGGGTGGCCATAGATCCGGTAATGATCCCAAGGTCTCAGATCGGAAAGAGGGGGTGTTTCACCGGTGATTGCTGGCGAGAATCGTTTTAACAGATTCTGGAAACTGGTGATAAGAAATGGCCAAAGATTCTGGTGATCCAGAGGATTGATCCAGACATCCGGCAATAAAAGTGGTTCAACGGTCCGGATGCTTTCAATTAACTGATTTTGCTGATAAAGTCCGGTTCCGCTTGAGGCAGAGTATACGCGGATGACCAGCGTGAATCCATTGCTGAGGTGGATGGCAACCTGTCTGTCCGATTCATGGATGGAAACCGATTGAACTTCCTGACCGATGGCCGTTTCAAAGAAATGAGCCACATTTTTACCCGGGAGTCCGGGATGAGCATCCAGAAACAGAAAAGGGCGGGAAGGGTACAGGTACACGCCGACAGACCGGTTCCCCGAAAAAAGAAGATGAAATTCATTTTTCCTGAAACTGATGGCCCCCACAAACCGGCTTCCGGGCAGGTGGCTGCCGAGTTCACCAACGATTTTTACCAGTGTGACGTAGTGATTAATCATAGCACAGAAGAGTGGACCCGATTTGAAAAAGCATGAATTTAGCTGTATTATTAGCCAATTATACTTAAAATTTTTTAGTATTTCCCGGAGAAACACTGTGTCTTTCAAACTGAACTCCCTCCGCCTTCTGCCCGTCTTAGTGATCGGTTATGTTCTCTATGGTTGTGGAACCGCCTCCGGACCCGTAAAAGTGGAAGTTCCCCGGCTTCCTTTTATGAGTGCGCTGCCTGCCTCAGCGCCTGAAGAAGGACTGGGTTGGGAATGGGTCTCGCCGAGACCGACCGGTGTGCATTTCACCTCTTCCTGGTTCGTATCAGAAATGGAGGGATGGTTGGTTGGCGGATTCGGTACCATTCTGAAAACCAATGATGGTGGACTTACCTGGCAACAACAGACTTCGGGCACCACACAAGGTTTACTTGATGTTCACTTTGTGGACCGGCAGTTTGGCTTTGCAGTCGGAAATCTGGGTACCATTCTCCGGACCACCGATGGTGGTGCAAGCTGGACCAGAGTCCAGAGTGGGACACAAAGTCCGGTTTACTCTGTGAGAGTATTTGATTACAACCGTGCATTGATCTCTCTTCCTCAGGGTGGAGTTGCAAAAACCAATGATGGTGGAAACTCCTGGACGCTGCTTGCTACTGATGTCTACAACGATGTTTTGTCTCTTGGATTTACCGATTCCCTCAGCGGATGGATTGCTGGCAGAGCGGGCCTGATTTCCCGCACCACCGATGGTGGTCTTTCCTTCACACCTGAAGAATCCCCCGTTCCTGATCAGGCCGTCCGGGTACTGGTTACCCCCTCTTTCGGAGCCGCCTTTGCCTTTGGAAATAATGGATTTGCCATCGCCATGCGTCCGGGGGCCACAGCCTGGGAAGTACTGTCCCTTCCAGTGAATGAAAATATGCTTGCTGCTCATTTCCTTGATTCGAATACCGGGTGGGTTGCTGGTTCTAACGGAACCATTCTGTTTACGAACGATGGTGGTGCCACCTGGACCATCCAGAACAGCCCGACTCAGAATACAATCGAATCGATTCAGATGATGAACCCGCTGGTTGGCTATGCCTTCGGACGGAACGGTACCATGCTTAAAACCAACGATGGCGGCGTAAACTGGCTGCTTTTGACCGGAAAAAGTCTGGCCACCATCGGAGCCATTCAATTTTTCACAGCAGACCTTGGATGGGCTGTCGGATCAGAGGGAATGGTCCTGTTTACTTCGGACCGCGGACAGACCTGGGTGAACCGGTCCGCTCCGACCAAAAATGATTTATATACCGTTTCCTTCTGCGATACCACATTGGGAATGGTTGGCGGAATGGATGGAAGTTTGTTTATCACCACCGACCAGGGTAAAACCTGGAAACAATCCGGACTGTTTAATGCCACCCTCACCACCATTGATATGCTCGACTCACGGACCATTTTTGTCGGTGGAACCAACGGATTTATTGCCAAATCATCCGATGGAGGTCTTACCTGGATGCCTCAGGCGTCTGCTACCTCAGAACGGATACAAAAGATCAGATTTATGAACCAGGATCTGGGCTTTGCCCTGACCGATGGCGGCGCGGTGTTGCGGACCACCAATGGCGGATCATTCTGGAATAAAACCAATTTACCTGTTCCGGTGAAACTGCATGCACTGACCTTTCTGAATAAAGACAAAATTCTGGTTGCCGGCGATATGAATGCGGCCTACTTCTCAGAAGATGCTGGTGTTACCTGGAATGCAGTTCCACTGCCCAATCCACAGGATTCAGGTTTCGTGGTACCCGATCTGGTCCATGCCGAGGCATTCAGTTCCAGTCATGTGATCCTGGTTGCACGCAACGGAATGATCTATGAGTCCATCGATGGTGCTTACAGTTGGGAAAGGGTCACCACCACACCTAACACAACCGTCTTGCAGGCCGACTACACAAGCCGGAAACGGGGTTGGCTGCTGACAGATGGAAATGCCGTGTTTTACACCAATACCGGCAATCAGGACTGGAAGTACTTTCCGCTGATTTCGGACCTTCAATACACCTCTTTCCGTGCCACCGAAAACGGTGCCATTCTGGTTTCTACAAACAACGGATCGGTTATGAAGTCTACCGATGGTGGGCTGACTTTTATTCCGGTCAATACTGGTCTGTCAGTTCAGATTAATCAGTTGAGCGGATTTGGGAATACGGTGATCGGTGCAGCCGAAAAGGGAATGTTACTGGTTTCAACCAATGCGGGTGATACCTGGTCCGGGTTGTCTCCCGGAACCACCTCTGGGTTGCAGTCAGTTGGGGCCCTGAACAACCAGACATGGGTCACCGTGACCGATGATGGAATTGTGTTTAAAACCTCTGATGGAGGTAAAACCTGGAAAAAGGTTGCCTCTACGTCCAGGACCCGCATCAATGGAATCCGGTTTATTGATCAGTTAACTGTCTATGCGTTTGGAACCGGCGGAACCATGCTGAAATCTCAGGATGGTGGGGAATCATGGCGGTTTATTCCGAGCGGATTCACCGATGAAATCAATGACATGACTTTTGTGAATGATTCGACTGGTTTTATCTGTGGCCGAAATGGACTGATTGCCGTCTCCTATGACCGCGGACTGACCTGGACCCGGCAGGCGAGTGTGACCAATGCCAACCTGATCAGTTTATTCTTCCAGGATGCCACCAACGGGATTGTGACTGGAAATAATGGCATGGTTCTCTATACGAAAACCGGCGGAGCAAGCTGGGATCCTCAGCAGGTCTTTACCTCTGACCTGGTGATTGGCTCCCATTTCTATAATTCCTATACCGGAACGCTCGTCACCTCTAACCGGCAAGTGTTCCGGACGGTTTCCGGTGGATTTAAATACAGGAAAGACAACTCACCCTACGCCACCAAGTCCACCAATTAACTCTGATGTTCAATTATCAGTTCAACCGGGTTTCCGATAAAGTACTGCAGGTTTTTAAGGCCCAGCCACTTGGAACCAGGGTTCTGATTGAAATCAGCAGCCCGGTTCAGCGGAAAAAAGCAATAGACCTGTTTAATGAACGCGTCCTGCGCTTTGGTTACCTGCCGGTTGAAATCAGGTTGACGAGTAAGAAACCGCTCGACCGGCAATTGGAAGAGATTTGCAGCCGCAATCCTGATCATAAACTTGTGCTTCAGTTCACCGATACCGAAGCATTTTTCAGCGAGTTTTCATCCGAGAAGGAAGCTGCAGCCTTTCTGGAACGGTCGGTGGCCGTTTTTCATATTCAACGGTTTCCCTTCGTCTTTTGGGTTTCCAGATATATCTATGACGCCCTTTACCAGGATGGTCCTGCGCTGCTGAAAGCATGTTGGGAGCATATCCGGTTCGAGGACCAGTTTAACCTGCCGGTTGCAATTCCTCACCAATTACATCCTCCCACCCCTGAAAAGGTTCGTACTCATACGATTTCGATCCTTGAAAACCAGCTTACCGAACAAAAATTGTCGGTCCTGGGTGGTTATCAGTACATCAATGTTCTTCAGACACTTGCCCGTAATTATTTCGATCACATGCAGTATGAAAAAGCATTCGAATGTTACGAACAGTGTATCCGGTCAGGGCAAACCAATATCTACACCGTGGCAGAATACCGGAATCAGATGGCTTTGATTTATCTGTACTGGAACCGCTATGACAAGGCGTTGGATATGGTTGCAGAAGCCCTGAGGATACGGAAGGAACTGGATGACAAAAAAGGGTTGGCCATCTCATTTCTTACCATTGGTGTGATTCAGATGTCCCTCGGCCGGCTCAACAGATCCCTTGAGTCTCTTAAGCAGGCAACCCAGTTTTCCCGCGAAATTGAAGAAGTCGAGCTGGAAGCCATGGCCATACTGAATTCAGGTGTGGTCTATCAGCAAACCGGCAATTCTGGCGCAGCCTACGAATCGTTTAAAAAATCACTCGACTTGTTTAAGAAACTATCCTTTCAGCAGGGGATTTCACTCACCCTTTCGCATATCGCCTTTTTCCAGGCCGAAACCGGTAAATTCGGCGATGCTCTGAAATACTATCTTCTGTCGCGTTCACTGGCAGAGAAGAACAATCTGGTGTTGCTGGTCGAAGGTATCGACCGTCACCTGGAGATCTTAAAAGATAAGCTGGGTCCTGATCAGTTCCGCCAATTGGGGGATTCGATCAGAAAGTCGATTGCCCACCGGGAAAAGGAAGATCAGAAGATGACCTCCCTGTAATCAGAAGGATGGATATTCTGAATACTCCCAATCCGCTTGCCCGTCTTTTTCCTTATTTACTGACCTACCGAAACAAGCTCCTGCTTGGACTCCTTTTCGTCTTACTGACCAATCTGTTTAATGTTCTTGGTCCCCTGCTGATTGGTTCGGCCATTGACAGGTTGAAATCGGATTTTTCTTCTGCTCAACTGGTCAGTTATGGGCTGTTAATCATCCTCATGGCTGCTGGTCGCGGATTGTTTCTCTTTATGGTCAGGCAAACCATCATTGTTGTCAGCCGGGATTGCGAACAGGATATCCGGAACGATTTGTATCAGCATATCCAGCGACTATCCACCAGATATTATAAAACCCGTTCCACCGGCGATATTCTGGCCCGAAACACCAATGATCTGAATGCAATCAGAAGTTTTCTGGGCCCGGGTATCATGTATTCGGCGAATACACTGGCCACCTTTTTGTTTATCATTCCAATAATGGCTTACGTAAATTGGGAACTGACACTCGTCGCCCTGCTTCCGCTGCCGGTCATGTCCTATATGGTGTTCAGAATGGGAAAATCAATTCATCACCAGTACACCCATATACAATCTCACTATTCAAGCCTGACGACACGGGTTCAGGAAAATCTGAGCGGAATACGGGTGGTTAAAGCATATGTGAGAGAAGCCTGGGAAATCATGACCTTCACCAGGTTAAACCGGACTTACATGCTGAAAAATCTGCGGCTCGTCCGATATCAGGCATTGTTTTACTCCCTGATGTCACTTCTGATCGGGCTGAGTGTCGTGCTGGTGGTTTGGTATGGCGGAAGTCTGGTCATCGCAGGTAAACTCACTTTGGGTGAAATGACTCAGTTTGTCATTTTTGTCGGAATGCTGATCTGGCCAATGATTGCACTCGGTTGGGTTATTAACATTATTCAGCAGGCTTCGGCCAGTCAGAAGCGGATCAATGAAATTCTGGATGAGGTTCCTGAGGTGAGGGATACACCCCAAACCGATCCTGAAATTCAATCAGTTAAAGGGTTTCTGACTTTCAAATCCGTTTCCTTTGGTTATCAGCCCGACCGGCCTGTCCTGAAAGACATCTCCTTTTCGGTCACACCCGGACAGGTACTTGCTGTTACCGGCGAGACCGGATCAGGAAAATCAACGCTGGTCAACCTGGTGATGCGTCTGTTTGATCCTGATAGTGGAACGATTCTGATGGATGGCCGGCCACTGCGTGAAATTCCTCTCAAGGTCCTTCGGAAACACATTGGATATGTGCCTCAGGATACTTTTCTTTTCAGTGATACCATCGCCAATAATATCGGATTCGGAGTTGAATCGGCTGGTGAGGAAGAAATTCGACTGGTTGCCGATCTGGCTTCCATCAGGGAAAATATTGAGGATTTTCCCCAGCGGTATGATACGTTTGTAGGTGAGCGGGGAATTACCCTGTCTGGCGGGCAGAAGCAAAGAACTGCCATTGCACGTGCTCTGCTGAGAAAACCGTCTGTCTTAATCCTGGATGATAGCCTCTCAGCGGTGGATACGCAGACCGAAGACCTGATTCTGAACAGGCTGAAGGAACATGCAGAGTCACGGCTGACCATTATTGTTTCCCATCGTATCAGTGCCATCCGGAATGCCACCCACATTCTGGTCCTGTCTGGCGGTGAAGTGGTTGAACAGGGAACACATAGCGAACTTCTGGCAGCAAACGGATTGTATGCCGCCACCTGGGAAAAACAGAAACTTGAAGATGAACTGAAGGCCATAACCTGATGGAAGTAACCATTTTAGGAACCAGTTCTGCTGTACCGTTGCTCCGCCGGAATCTGTCGGCCACTGTTCTGGGTCTGGACCATGAATACATCCTGTTTGATTGCGGGGAAGGAACTCAGTTTCAACTGAAAAAAATCAAGCTTCATCCCACAAAAATCCATACCATTGCCATCACTCACCTCCACGGTGACCACTGTTTCGGACTTCCGGGATTGATCAGCAGCATTAATTATTCGAATAAGTCCGATAAGCTGACGGTCATCGGGCCAAAGGGAATTGCCGACATTCTGGAAACGGCTCAGCGGCATCAGCAATTTTTTGCGGATTTTCCAATCGACATCATAGAACTGGAATTTACCAACCAACCTGTTGTCATCCTGGATACACCTTTCTGGCAGCTTCTGACGGTCAGTCTGGACCATCGGGTGCCAGCTTTCGGATACCGATTTCAGCAAAAGACGCGGCCCGGTCATATCGACCTGGTAAAGGCCGAGGCTCTGGGACTGATACCGGGCCCCAGCTTTAAGGACCTGAAAGAGGGGAAGCCGGTACTGAATAAAAAGGGTGAATGGGTTTCTCCGCGTGAAGTCATTGGCCCAGATCTGCCGGGTTTATCTTTCACCTATGTCACCGACACCCGGTATTGCAGCCGGTCGGTTGATCTGGCCAGGGAAACCGACCTGCTGATGCATGAAGCAACCTATCTTCATGAATTGACCGAAAAAGCCAAAGAAACGGGTCACTCGACCGCCCGCGAGGCTGGAAAAGTGGCAAGGGAAGCCTCTGCAGGAGAACTGGTTCTGTTCCATTACAGTGCACGGTATCAGGATCTGACTCCTCTGCTCAACGAAGCCCGGTCTGAATTTCCAACGACGCGGTTGGGGGATGATTTCATGAAACTGACTCTGGGAGGGCATCAACCATGAGCCAGCCGGTCAGTGATGACGAAGTATCAGGAAAATCCTTCGACCTGTCCCTTTTACGCCGGCTCCTGGTTTTTATTGCTCCGTACAAAAAACTGGTGGTGGCCGGTGTTCTGATTTCGGTTGCCGGCAGTGTGCTGGGGCCGCTAAGGCCATGGCTTGCTCAGATTGCCATCGATCAGCACATTGCAACAGCAGACTGGGAAGGCCTGCACCTGATTGGTTCACTGATTCTGCTTTTATTGATTCTCGATGTCATTGCTCAGTACGCCCTCACTTATCTGACTCAATTACTGGGCCAAAAGGCCATTTTTGGGTTACGTGAAACGGTTTTTTCATTTCTTCAGACATTGAATCTTCGTTTCTTTGACCGAAACCCGATTGGAAGACTGATCGCAAGGGTTACCAGTGATGTTGAAGTTCTGAATGAATTGTTTTCTTCGGGCCTTGTGGCTGTATTTGGTGATCTGTTCAAGCTGATCATCATTCTGATCCTGATGTTCTATACCGATTGGAAATTGTCCCTTGTAACCCTTTCCGTTCTCCCGCTGATGATCTATGGTTCGTTTCTTTTCCGCCGGAAGGCCAGAGAATCTTATCTCGAGGTCAGGGGACATGTGGCAAGGCTCATGTCGTTTCTGCAGGAACATATAACCGGAATGAGCATTGTCCAGATTTTTAACCGGGAAGAACGGGAAGCGCGTAAATTTGCCCAGATTAACCGCGATCACCGTGATGCACACGTCAGGGGAATTTATTATTACAGTGTCTTTTACCCGGCTATCGACTTCCTCTCCGCGCTGGCCATTGCACTCATTGTCTGGTACGGGGGAGGAGAAGTGGTTCAGGGCTCCCTTACTTTCGGAATCCTTTTTATGTTCATTCAGTACGTGGAAATGTTTTTCAGACCGATCCGCGATATGAGTGAAAAGTATGACATTTTACAGAGGGCCATGGCTTCCTCTGAACGGATCTTTAAGCTGCTTGACCGTCAGGAGGATGTCGAACGCCAGTCAGGGACACTGAAACCGGACTCCTGGCAAGGTGATATCCGTTTTCAGAATGTCTGGAGCCGGTATAATGAGAATGACTGGATATTGAAAGATGTCAGTTTTCATGTGGCACCTGGCGAGAAAATTGCGCTTGTGGGTGCAACAGGTGCAGGAAAAACAACCATAATCAGTCTGATAAACCGGTTTTATCCCTATCAGCAGGGTCAGATTTATCTGGATGGTCACCCGCTTGAAGCGTATGACCTGAAATCACTCCGCGCCTCGGTCGGAGTGGTGCTGCAGGATGTTTTTCTGTTTTCGGGGACTGTATATGAAAACCTGACTCTGGGCCGGGATGACTTTCTGCCAGAAGAAGTTTACCGGGCAGCCGGGCGGGTGCAGGCTCATTCCTTTATTGAAGCCCTTCCTGGTGGTTATCAGTTTCAGGTGACCGAGCGGGGAGGAAATTTGTCGGCCGGACAAAGACAGCTTATCAGTTTTATCCGGATCCTGCTGTTTAATCCACCGGTGGTGATCCTGGATGAAGCGACCAGTTCAGTCGATACCGATACCGAACACCGTATTCAGCAGGCCACCGAAACCATTCTGACCGGACGGACCGCCATCATCATTGCACACAGACTTTCCACGGTCCGTATTTGTAACCGCATATTTGTAATGCATAAAGGTGAACTGAAAGAAACGGGAACTCACCGTGAACTTATGACGGCTGGCGGAATTTACCACCGCCTCTATCAGTTACAATACCAGGATCAGGAATCGGGGAACCGGTAAGCAGGCAGGTCCTGATTTCTGCAGGAAATCCTTTCCGTCAACGTGTTGGAAGCGCTTCTTCCTCTATCTCATTGATTATCATCCATCTGTCGTGATCCGCAGCTACTGACAACCAGCCGGGAATGTGAGTATATTGCAATAAAAAAGGACCAACCATGAAATTTCAGAGTATTGTTACCATTGACCGGCATTTTATTGAACAGGAACGCCGGTTTCCGGCAGCAACCGGAGAGTTTACTAAAATTCTTTATAATCTGGCCCTTGCGGCAAAAATTGTCACCCGCGATGTCAGAAAAGCAGGTCTGGTGGATATTCTGGGAGTGACCAGCGAACAGAATGCCACCGGGGATGTTCAGAAAAAGCTCGATGTCTACGCCAATGAGGTTTTCAAGTCGGTCCTCAGTCATGATGGCGTAGTTTGTGCCATGGCAAGCGAAGAGGAAGATGATCTGATTAAGCTGGATAAGAAATCCAGAAACGGAAAGTATGTCGTCATTTTTGATCCGTTGGATGGCTCTTCCAATATCGATGCAAACGTGTCAATCGGAACCATTTTTTCCATTTTTAAACGCCAGAGTCCCATTGGGCATGTTGCCGAAATGCGCGATATTCTTCAGCCGGGTTATAAGCAGATGGGTGCAGGATATGTGTTGTACGGATCGAGCACCATGTTTGTATACACCACCGGCAATGGGGTTCACGGGTTTACTTATGACCCCACCTGCGGTGAGTTCCTGCTCAGCCATCCCGATATGAAGACGCCGGCAAAGGGGGCCATCTATTCCATCAATGAAGGCAACTGGGATTCATTTAACGAACCTACAAAGGCTTACATTACCTGGCTGAAACAATCCGATAAACAGACCAACCGTCCCTATTCTTCGAGGTATATCGGATCGCTTGTGGCCGACTTTCACAGAAACCTGCTCTACGGAGGAATTTACATTTACCCCGGCACGGCCAAATCACCCAATGGAAAGTTGCGCCTTCTTTATGAATGCAATCCATTGGCGATGGTGGTTGAGCAGGCCGGTGGAAAAGCCACCAACGGATATCAGCGTATTCTGGATATTCACCCCAAAGAATTGCACGAGCGGGTTCCCCTTTTGATCGGGTCCACCAGGGATGTTGAACAAGCCATGGAATTTATCCGGCAGGCCGATCTGGCCGCCGCCCATGGATAAGGAGCAGAATGAAAACTAGAATTGCCCTGGTAACCGGTGCGAACCGTGGAATCGGAAAAGGAATTGCCGATGGGTTGGCCCTGGCCGGATTTACAGTCCTTGCCGGTATGCGTCAGCCTTCTGAAAGACAATTTCAAAGCGAATCCATTATCCCGATTCAACTGGACCTGACCGATGATACAAGCATCCTGCGGGCTGCAGAACAGGTGGAAACCCGATTCGGACATCTGGATGTCCTGATAAACAATGCTGGCATCATGGTGGATGAATCGTCCTCTATTACCATTACACGGGGAATCCTCAACGATACCCATGACACGAATGTTTCAGGAAGCTGGATGATGATCCGGACTTTCCACCGGCTGCTTTGCCAGTCTGACGATCCGCGTGTGGTGAATCTGTCAAGTGGAATGGGAGCACTTCACGGAATGGGAACAGGACACATGGCTTACCGGTTATCCAAACTGGCCTTGAACGGGATGACTAAAATCCTTTCAAGAGAACTTGCAGGCGATGGCATCAGTATCAATTCCATGTGCCCGGGTTGGGTAAAAACCGACATGGGAGGAGCAGGGGCTCACCGGTCTGTGGAAACCGGTGCTGATACGGCCATCTGGCTGGCAACCATGGAAAATCCCCCCACCGGCGGATTTTTCCGCGATAGAAAACCAATAGAGTGGTAACAATGAAATATCAGTTATTAGGAAAAACCGGTTGCCGGGTTTCAGAACTTGCGCTGGGTACCATGACTTTCGGGACCGAGTGGGGTTGGGGGGCCGATGAAATCACCAGCCGGTCCATTTTTGAAGTCTATGCACAGGCGGGTGGAAATTTTATTGATACGGCCAACCGATATACAGAAGGAACCAGTGAACGATTGGTGGGCGATTTTATCGCATCCGACCGTGATCATTTTGTCCTGGCGACCAAATACACACTCTATGACCGCAAAGGCGATCCGAATTTCTCGGGAAACCACCGAAAAAACCTGATCCGGTCGGTCGAGGGAAGTCTGAAACGACTGAAAACCGACTTTATTGATCTGTTGTGGGTCCACGCCTGGGATTCAACAACCCCTGAACAGGAAATCATGCGAGCTCTGGATGATCTGATCCGGTCAGGGAAAGTCCATTATCTGGGTATTTCTGATACACCCGCCTGGGTGGTGGCCAGGTCAAATGTGCTGGCAGAATTAAAGGGCTGGACTTCCTTTGCGGCGCTTCAGGTCGAGTACAGCCTGATACAGAGAACACCCGAAAGAGAGCTCATCCCGATGGCCGCTGGCTTCGGAATGACCCTGACACCCTGGGCCCCGTTGGCCGGTGGTGCCTTAACTGGAAAATACCTTAAGGGTGAGGAAAAGCCGGGTCGTCTCGCACCAACCAGCGAACGGCTGAATGAACGGAATCAGACCATTGCAAGACAGGTGCTTTCCGTGGCTGAAAAATGGAACGTAACCCCGGCTCAGGTTGCGCTGGCCTGGATCAGACAACAAGTGAAAAAATCCATTCCCATCGTGGGGGCCCGTCGCCCTGACCAGCTTTCAGATGCATTGGGTTGCCTGTCGGTTTCTCTGGATGATGAGGACATGACTGCTCTGAATCAGGTCAGTCAGATTCCCCTCGGTTTTCCTCATGATTTTCTGTCGGGTGAGGGTGTAAAGGACGTGATGACGGGTGGTACCTGGTCATCCATCATCCGCGACTGACCGCAATACCGGTCGTTCATACCAAATTTTTTCTGCGACCGAAACCACTTTATACACCAATTTTCCTTTCTTTCACCTTACAAATTAATCCCGGACTATCTGGTCCGGGGTGATTTGATTGCATTGTGAATAAACCCCCCCCATCATATTGTAAATGCTTAATGTTTTTATTAAAAAAGTAAAGTCAAGAAAATGTCATTAAAAGATAATTAGAGATGATTTTCGGGTTCTGGGTCTGTTGTCAGGGTGTGGGTTTTTTGGTACGTTTACGCCGTATTAATTTAACCTGCCGAAAGGAAAGACTATGGAAACCCGTACCGTGATAAACCCGTTTGAAAGTGCTCTGCGGAACTTTGACCAGGCGGCTGATCTGATCAATCTTGATGACAATTACCGGAACCACATCCGGTTGCCTGAACGCGAATTAACCGTGAATTTTCCGGTCAGACTCGATAATGGAAAGGTGATTTCTGTGACCGGCTACCGGGTTCAGCACAGCACGGCCCGCGGACCCGGAAAAGGCGGAATCCGGTTCCACCCATCGGTCACTCTTGATGAAGTAAAGGCACTAGCCTCCTGGATGACATGGAAATGCGCAGTGGTTGGAATTCCTTTTGGCGGTGCAAAAGGCGGTGTGATTATCGATCCGAAGAAATGCTCCCAGACTGAATTGGAACGGGTAACCCGTCGTTACACCAGCGAGATAGCCGTTATCATCGGACCTGACCGTGATATTCCTGCACCCGATGTTTACACAAACTCACAAACCATGGCCTGGATCATGGATACCTTTTCAATGATTAAAGGTCATTCCTCTCTGGGCGTCGTAACTGGCAAACCAATCCCGTTGGGTGGATCGCAGGGCCGTAATGAAGCAACCGCACAGGGATGTGTTTATACGATTATGAAAGCTGCAAAAAAGCTTGGTCTTAATCTGGAAGGAGCCACAGTTGCTGTTCAAGGCTTCGGTAATGCCGGTGCGATTGCCGCACGTCTTATGTATGAACTGGGTGCCAAAGTCATTGCTGTCAGCGATTCAAAGGGAGGGATTCTCAATACACGCGGTTTAAATCCCACCGATGTTTCCATTCATAAAGAACTAACAGGAAGCGTCATTGGTTATAAGGGATCCGAAAAAATATCGAACGAGGAGCTGTTAGAATTGGCAGTCGACATCCTTATTCCCGCCGCCCTGGAAAACGTGATAACAGAAGAAAATGCTTCCTTAATCCGTTCTCGTATAATCGCGGAAGCCGCGAATGGCCCAGTCACACCTGATGCTGACCCTGTTTTGTTTGATAAAGGGATTTTTGTCATTCCGGATATATTGTCAAATGCAGGTGGGGTGACCGTATCCTATTTTGAGTGGGTACAGGATAATTACAGTTTCTTCTGGAAAACCCCTGATATCCTTAAGTACCTGAAGGAAATCATGGACGACAGTTTCGATGCTGTTATTGCCACTGCAGAAAAACATCGGGTTCATAACCGGAACGGAGCATATGCGCTGTCCATTGCGCGCGTGGCTGAAGCGGTTAAACTACGTGGCGTTTTTCCCTGAGTAATCTTGGATTCCATTAAAAGGGCCGGTTTTCCGGCCCTTTTTTATTTAATGAGAGTTTGATTGGAAATGGGTGCGCTGTTTGGCCGGATGTTGATAAATGAACCCGAATTACTATCTTCACAAGTCAGAAAATGGCCTTTCACTGACCAGTAAGGCCACCTCTGTTCACTAACTATCATGAAGGTTTCCTATGACTGCTCCCACTCCGCATAATCCCTTTCAGGATATGCTTGCCCGCTTTGAAGTGGCCTCCGATATTCTTGGCCTCGAACCGGGAATCCGTGAATTTCTCAAAACCCCCATGCGTCAGCACATCGTCTCGATCCCCATTCAGATGGACGATGGTACCATTAAAGTGTTTGAAGGTTATCGTGTCATTCACAATGATGTCATGGGACCGGGAAAGGGAGGAATCCGATATGCTCCCGACGTTTCACTTGACGAAGTAAAAGCACTCGCCGCCTGGATGACCTGGAAATGTGCCGTGGTCAATGTTCCCTTTGGTGGAGCAAAAGGCGGTATCATCTGTAATCCCCGCGAGCTGACCCAGACCGAGCTTGAAAAGATCACAAGACGGTATACCGCAAACCTGATCAATATTTTTGGACCGGATAGCGATATTCCGGCCCCTGATATGGGAACCAACGAACAGGTTATGGCATGGATTGTCGATACTTATTCTATGCATAAACACCAGACGGTGTCGGGTGTGGTAACCGGAAAACCCATTATTCTCGGCGGATCTCTGGGACGCAAAGAAGCCACCGGACGCGGCGTGATGGATGTAACGCTCGCAGCCATGGAGCGGTTGAATCTCGATCCGAACCATTCAACCGTGGCCGTTCAGGGATTTGGAAATGTCGGTTCCATCAGCGCCAAGTTGCTGTATGACCAGGGCTGTAAAGTCATTGCCATTTCAGATGTATCCGGAGCGTACTTTAACAAAAAGGGAATCGATGTCTACGATGCCATGCGTTATTCCGAGAAGAATAAAGGAACGCTTCATGGCTGGACCGGTGGTGAACCGATCACCAATGAGGAACTGCTGACCCTCGAAGTCGACGTTCTGGTTCCCGCGGCCAAGGAAGATCAGATCACCGAGAAAAATGCGGATAAAATCCGTGCAAAGATCATTTCAGAAGGCGCCAATGGCCCGACAACGGCAGCAGCCGACCCGATTCTGAACAGCAAGGGAATCATGGTGATACCCGATATCCTTGCCAATGCGGGTGGGGTAACTGTTTCCTATTTTGAATGGGTACAGAATAAACAGGGCTATTTCTGGTCACTTGAAAGAGTGAACCGCCGTCTCGACCGTGCCATGCGTGCTGCTTTCAATGATGTATATGATACGGCAACCACCCATAACCAAAGCCTGCGCATCGGTGCTTACATTCTTGCAATCAGCAAGGTGGCAACGGCTTTAAAAATCCGTGGTATTTACGGATGAAAAGACGGGAGAAAAAATCTGGTCTCCGTATCTTTTTCCTTGGTCTGCTGTTCTTGTTCTCTTATCCGGCGGAAGGAATTCCGCCGGAGTCGTTTCTGGCCGACACACTTTACCTGATGCCTGATCAGATCAGGTCCCTGACCAGCGATGAGTTGAAAGTCCTGTCGGCTGAACATGTCCTGGTTGTTACCCCTGAATCAAATTTTCCTTCCATCCGGATCCGAATCGCCGATGGATCCCGTCAGCTGATCCGCTCAGACCGGGAGGGAACAGAGAAGATCCTTCATTCCTCAGATGAGGAAAAAACCTGGATCCCCTGGGCCCTTGCCCTGGTGGTCACTGGTACCATGATTGCCTTTTTTACCATCCGCTTTTAATTCCCTGGTTGGCATCCGGTGGAACCGGAAGGTATCTTTGCGGGTCCTAATCGAAAAAAACATGAAAAAGCGTAGTCTTCTTTTTACCATTCCCCTCATTTTTTTCATTTCCTGCTCGGATGATGCCACCCGGCAACTGAGTCCGGAAGAATTGTTTGAAAAGGCAGTCGGTTTCTATAAAGCCGAGGAATACACCGATGCCATCCGTGAATTCAAAAATCTGAGCTACCTGGCAGCTGGTGGAGAATTCGATGATCAGAGCAAATTTTACCTGGCGATGTGCTACTATAAGCTCGAGCAATATCTGAATGCAGCTGATCAGTTTGATATCATGATCAGAACCACTCCGGGCAGCGAATTGGTCCCCGATGCTTCCTACTACAAAGCCGTCTGCTATTACAAAATGAGTCCGCGTCCTGCATTGGACCAGACGTATGCACTTCAGTCTATCAGCGATTTCCAGACTTTTATTGATTACTACCCCAAACATGCGAACGTTCGCGATGCGGTTGAGAAAATTGGTGAACTCAGGCTGAAACTCGCCGAAAAAGAGTACATGAATGCCAAAACGTACATGAAAATGGAGTACTATAAATCAGCCACTGTCTATTTTCAGTACGTCATGGATCGTTATTATGACTCTCCGTTCGCCGAACAGGCTGCATTGGGAAAATGTGAAGCACTTCTCGAGCGCAGACGATGGGATGAATTCAACCAGGAAGTGGAACGTTTCCGCACCCGGTATCCCGAGTCGGCCAATCTTGCAACACTGGATACCTTTCTGAAACGTGCAGAGGAACTGAAGGCAAAGGAAGCAGAAGAAGCCAGAGAAGCAGCTGAGGCTGCAGCCAAGGATCAGTGAATACAGCCTGGTTTTGCGGAACCTTTGACCCTGTTCACCTGGCTCACCTCAGGGTAGCTTCCCATATTCTTGAGGAATTCCAACTGGATTCAATCGGATTTCTTCCATCCGGGCAACCCCCGAATAAACTGAATCAGAGTGTATCCCCGGCAGCGATTCGTCTGGAACTTCTGGGTCTGGCAATCGCTCACGAGCCCCGTTTTTTCATATCCACCATCGAAACGGATCGTCAGGGGCCATCTTACATGATCGACACCATCGCCATTCTGAAATCGGTGTATCCGATCGAAGCACCGGTTCTGATGATGGGTTCCGATAATCTGGCCTCTTTGTCGACCTGGAAATCCTGGCAGCAGTTGATAGAACAATCCCGTTTGATTGTTTTCAGAAAGGATTATTCAGATCTGGTTTTGCCCGGTTTTTTACAACCCTGGTCCGGACATATCCGCTTTAGTTCGGCCCCGTTGCTCGATATCAGCAGCACCGACATCCGAAGAAGGATCAGAGAGGGAGAACCGGTGGATTTCCTTTTGTCTGACCCCGTGAAATCCCGTATTTTTGAACGGCAGTATTACCACTAAACGCCCTCGTAGCTCAGATGGACAGAGCAGAAGTTTCCTAAACTTTTGGCCGGAGGTTCGAATCCTCTCGAGGGTACTTCTTTTTAACGAATAACCGGTCAACCCGGTCCGGGTCCTCTTCAATGGCAGAATTTGTACACCTGCATAACCACTCCCAGTATTCGCTTCTCGATGGAGCCGCCCGTATTGACCGGTTGGTCGAGAAGGCAGTTGAAAACAAACAGAAAGCCATTGCGATCACCGATCATGGTAATCTGTTCGCTGCTCCGTCCTTTTATAAAAAGGCAAAAGATTCGGGGATAAAACCCATTCTGGGCAGTGAATTCTATGTCACCCCAACCAGCATGTATGAAAAAGATACCAAAGAACGGTATCACCTGATTCTGCTGGCGAAAAATGTGACAGGCTATAAAAACCTCATCAAACTCAGTTCCAGGTCCTTTCTCGATGGCTATTATTATAAACCCCGTATTGACAGGGAGTTGCTCAGAAAGCATTCGGATGGTCTGATTGCCCTGACCGCGTGTATCAAGGGAGAAGTTCCCAATGCGGCACTGAAAGGGAACATGGACCGGGCCCGGAAACTGGTCGATGAGTATCTCGATATCTTTGGAGAAAATTTTTATCTCGAACTCCAGAATCATGGTATCAAGGAAGAAATCGTCGCAAACAATGCACTGATTGACCTTTCACGTGAAAAGGGAGTGCCGCTGGTCGCCACCAATGACATTCATTATATCTCTCAGGGTGATGCCGCTGCTCACGATATTCTGCTCTGTCTGGCTACCGGTAAAGAATACAACGACCCGAACCGGATGAAGTTCACCACCGATCAGGTGTACTTTAAATCATCCGACGAAATGGCCAACTTGTTCAAACACCTTCCCGAGGCCATTGAAAACACGATAAAAATTGCTGAATCGGTTTCCTTTGACTGGAAATTCGGGGAAACGCACCTGCCCGACTTCCAACTCCCTCCTCATACCACGGGTCCGGATGAATACCTTCGTGAACTCTGCATCCGCGGGGTTCAGAAACGGTATGGCGAAATCAATGAGGACCTTCAAAGTCGCCTGGATCTTGAATTGTCCGTTATCAGGCGGATGGGCTATGCCGGGTATTTTCTGATTACCCAGGACTTTACTCAGGCTGCACGTGACATGGGCGTGTCGGTTGGTCCCGGTCGCGGTTCTGCAGCAGGATCTCTGGTCGCCTATGCAACCGGTATCACCAACGTGGACCCCATCCGGTACAATCTTCTGTTTGAACGTTTCCTGAATCCGGAACGGATCTCCATGCCCGATATTGATATCGATTTTGACGACAAGGGCCGGGGAAAAGTCATTGATTATGTGGTGAATAAATATGGAAGGGAATCGGTTACCCAGATTATCACCTTTGGTACCATGGCGGCCCGCGGTGCTATTCGCGATGTGGGAAGAGCACTTGGGATTCCGCTGAAGGATGTGGACCGGATTGCAAAAATGATTCCGGAAGGCCCCGATCAGTCCATTGCAGATGCATTGGAAAAGAATCCTGACCTGAAAGAAATCGAAAAAAATGGTGAGCACTCACACAAGCAGCTGATCGAGTTTGCAAAAGTCCTCGAGGGAAGTGCACGCCACACTTCCATGCATGCAGCCGGCGTGGTGATTACCCCGGGTGACCTCACCGAGTTTGTCCCGCTGCATAAGGCAGCAAATGATGTGATTACCACCCAGTATGATAAGGATTGGTCCGAAAAGGTCGGACTGCTGAAAATGGACTTCCTGGGTCTGAAAACACTTTCCATCCTCAACGACTCGGTAAGAATGGTGAAGGAAAACCATCAGATCGACATTGATCTGGACCGGTTGCCCGAAAATGACCCAAAAACCTATGAGATGATTCAGCGGGGTGAAACGGTTGGTGTGTTCCAGTTCGAATCGGAAGGGATGAGGGAATACCTTAAAAAACTGAAGCCCACCAATATTGAGGATATGATCGCCATGAATGCCCTGTACCGTCCAGGGCCCATTGACAACATTCCTTCCTTTATTAAACGGAAGCATGGTCAGGAAACCATCGACTGCTTCCATAACAATCTGGAACCCATCCTGAAAGAAACATACGGCGTCATTGTGTATCAGGAACAGGTTATGCAGATTGCGCAGGTTCTTGCTGGTTTCTCTCTTGGAAAAGCCGACGTGGTTCGCCGGATCATGGCCAAGAAAAAGCCGGAAGAACTGGACAAAATTCGCCCTGAGTGGGTTGGCGGAGCCGTGGCCAACGGGTATGAAAAGGAACTGGCAGAGAGAATCTTCGATATTCTGGTGCCGTTCTCCAATTATGCCTTTAACAAATCGCACTCAGCAGCCTATGCCATCCTGGCTTACCAGACTGCATGGCTGAAGGCAAACTATCCTGCCGAGTTTATGGCAGCGTGTTTAAACTCGGAACTCGGTTCCACCGATAAGATTGTATTTTTCATTCATGAGTGTAAACGGATGGGACTGGCCGTTCTGCCTCCGGATGTGAATGAGAGCCAGGTTGGGTTCAGTGTTGTGAATGGAAAAATCCGGTTTGGAATGGCCGCCGTAAAAAACGTAGGCCAGCACGCCGTCGAGTCAATCATTGCGGCACGTGGCGAACAGGGTGGTTTCAGATCCTTTTTCGATTTCTTCAGAAAAATCGATCTGCGCCTGGTAAATAAGAAGGTGTTGGAAAGTCTGGTTCAGGTGGGTGCATTCGACAGTCTTCCCGGCCACCGCGCTCAGAAACTGGCCAGTATAGAAAAAGCAATCACCTGGGCTCAGGCACAACTCAACGCAGAACGGATCGGTCAGGATAGTCTGTTCGATTCACCGGCCGCTACCGGAAACACCCGGGCTGCCAGTGGTCCTGAACCCGACTTTTCATCCGCCGAACCTTGGTCCAAAAAAGATATTCTGGCAAAAGAAAAAGAGTTTCTGGGTTTCTATGTGTCGGGCCACATTCTCGATTCCTGGCAAGCCGAGTTCGAGGCCTATTCCCGTGATCCCATCAACACGCTGAATGAATCAAAAATGGGAAAGACCGTTCACATCCTCGGTCAGATTTCGGCGGTTACCCGTAAACCGGATAAGAACCAGCGGATGATGGCCTTCATCACCATTGAAGACTTTTTCGGGACGGTCGAATGTCTGGTCTTTAGTAAAACATATGAAAAACTGAAGGACCTGATCACCGATGAGGCGGTGGTTCTGGTCAGTGGTCGCTTCGATGGCCAGGCCGGGTCTGATTCCGGAAAAATTCTGGTGGATTCAATTGAAACCGCCGACAAACTGCGAAACCGGAAAAGCAAGGGAAGTGTCAGTCTTCAGTTGAACCTGACACGATTAAGTGAATCAAACATCGAACAGATCTGGTCGTTGCTGCTGGAACATCCCGGCGACCTCCAGGTCTATCTGGAGTTCACCGGAACCGGAATTAAAAAACCAGTCCGTGCGTTAGCAAGAAACATTGGAATTAACATGAACCAGGACTTTATGGAAAAAATCCAGATCGTACTGGGAGAAAATGCGGTCAGATATTTAAACTAAGGAGAATTCAATGAAACCCGTTACTGTCACCGATGCCACCTTTGAAAAGGAAGTCATCCAGTCAAACGAACCAGTCCTGGTCGATTTCTGGGCTGCCTGGTGCGGTCCTTGCCGGATGATTGCCCCTATTCTCGAAGAAATGGCCCCGGAATATGCAGGCAAACTTAAAATCGCAAAAGTCGATGTGGATGTGAATCCGATGACGGCCACCAAATTCGGAATCCGGTCGATTCCAACTCTGCTCGTTTTTAAAAACGGACAGGTGGTTGAACAGATTGTCGGTGCCATGCCCAAGAAAATGCTGACCGACAAGGTCAATGTGCACCTGAACTGAAGGGAAGTACCATGCATCAGGTAGATGTCGCCATCATCGGCGGCGGTCCGGCTGGCTATACAGCAGCCATTTATGCGTCCCGGGCCAATCTTAATACCACCCTGTTTCTCGGAACCCAACCCGGCGGTCAGATTACCCTGACCAATGATCTGGAAAACTTCCCCGGATTTCCCGATGGGATCGGTGGACTGGAACTGGCCGAAAAACTTGAAAAACAGGCCACAAAATTTGGAACACGCACCATTCACGATAAGGTGATTTCGGTAGATTTTTCCAAACGGCCTTTCTATATGAAAACCACTTCCGGAGATGAGTATCTGGCCGGATCAGTGATTGTTTCAACCGGTTCAGGATCCCGCATGCTTGGTGTCCCCGGTGAAACAGAGAACATTGGAAGGGGAGTGTCAACGTGCGCCACCTGCGATGCCTTTTTCTACAGGGGAAAGCATGTTCTGGTGGTGGGTGGTGGCGATTCGGCTCTCGATGAAAGCTTGTTTCTGACCCGGTTTGTTGACAAACTGACTCTTGTTCATCGTCGCGATAAATTCAGAGGGAGTCCGATTCTGCAAAACCGGGTTCTGTCCAATGAAAAAATCAACGTGATCTGGAACACAGTTGTAGAAGAAGTCCTGCATAATCAGGGTGGGGTGAACGGAGCCCGTCTTAAAAACCTGACGACCGGAGAATCCAGAGACCTGGCAGTGGATGGAATTTTTGTATTTGTCGGGCACATTCCCAATACCGACCTGTTCAAAGGAATCCTGTCCCTTGATGAAAATGGTTACATCATCACTGACGACCGTTGCAGAACCAATATAGAAGGTGTTTTCGCTGCCGGTGATGTGCAGGATCATGTGTACCGCCAGGCCATCACGGCTGCAGGCACCGGTTGTCAGGCCGCCCTCGAAGCATACCGCTTTCTTGAAAGCCACTGATTCCTGTCTTAGACCCCCCTCTTCGGTCTTTTCCGGCCGGATGTGTAAAGAATCACGTATCCGGCCGGTCAGACCTTCATTCCTTAGAGTTAGATTGTTTTAATAGCATATTTTATTATCTTAGCGCCGGGTAAAATTATTATAAACCGTCTAAACGGTCTTGGGTTAAAGAATGAAGCTATTAAAAGCAGTTTTCCTCCTTTTGTTAATCCCTTCCCTTCTTCCTGCACAAACAATTGAGGAAGTTTTAAAGGGAAGCGTGAAAAACCCCCCGGTTTTTCACTTCAATATGATCCTGAACCGGAGTATCTATCTGGCAGATATGGCCCATATTACCTACCGGGAATTGGAATATCGGATCAAAGAGGATAAAAATTTCAGCCGCGATGCCTGGAAATCCCTTCAATTCACCAAGATTGAACCCGGGGACTATTCCTATTCCGGATCCGGGAAGGGATATCGCTTTACGTTTGAGACTCAGGAACTGTATGAACAGTTTCTGGAGTATGCACAGACTGAGAACGTAGCGAGAGAATTGCAGCGGTACAAGGAAATCCTGATGACAGGAGCCTCGCCCGACCGGTTGAAATCCTACTTTAACGACCGGGTAGAAGCGATTATGCGTTACTACAATGCGGGAAACTTCAGGGTAGCTATTCTCGGTCTCAATGACCTAATTACAGATTTTACCCCGATCTACAAATCATTGGATGACCTGTATTTCCTTCGTGGTGAGGCCAATTTCGCCCTCAGGCACTACCAGGCTGCCAGGGCAGACTATAATATTGTACTGAAACAATACAACGGCACCTCAGCTTTTACCAACAATGCCATTTACCGGCTTTTGTTTATTCATTACGTCTATGGACAGAATGAAACCCTCCTCGAGGACTGGGAAAAGCTGAAAGGGCTTATTAATGCCCAGAATTCGGTTTACTATGACATCCAGATGCTTCTGGCTGTCATCTACCACCAGCGGGAAGACTATCAGAAGGTCATTTCAACCCTTTCTGGTGTGCCACGGGAATATCCGGGCTACATGATGTCCAATTATGTCCTTGGTAATACCTATGCCATCACCGATGATGTTGATAACGCCATCCGGTTTTATGGCCGGGTGGAGCGGGAAACAGTCTGGCCATGGGACTCTAAGGCTTTGAAACAACTCAAAACATCTGCCATCCTCCAGTTGGGGTACCTCAATTACCTCAAGGGTGTCAATATGATCAAGGCTGGCGAGTTCCGGATTGAAGAAACAGTTGGCGCCAGAAAGGTGACCATTACCCCTCAAACCTATTTCGATACCGGTAAAAGTTATTTTGACCAGGTTGAAATCACTCACCCCGAATACTCTTCTGCGGTTCTGGCAGAAACCTGGATTGATTTACAGCAGGCCGATTACAATACCGCTCTTCTTAAAGTGGAAAATTACATCAATCAGGTAACCAATCAGGAACTGCTTTACCAGGCCGTTTTTCTGGAAGGTTACATCCGCCAGCGCAAGAACCCTTCCCAAACCGAAAATTCCGAAACCAGCTACAACTATGTGATCAATGGAATGATCGCACACCAGTTTTTGTCCGATTTCTACAAAAACAGGAACATTATCAATCGTCAGCGGGTAAACATGGAAGTTTATGCCGAATCGAGAAACCTTCCTCAGGCTTCTCTGGGCCCGGTTACCACCATGATTGAATCGTTGAACACCACCAGCCAGAAACTGGGTCTTTCAAGCCGACTTGAGTTCCGTAAGGACAACCGGTTGCTGAATGACCAGATTCTTGAAGAGCTGACAGCAGATATCGAGTCATTGGATAAACAAAAGGCCACTCTCCGTCAACGCGGACTGCGTGAAATGGTGACTTTTGCAGACAGCGCAATCACAGCCCTTAAGGGAATTGTTGACCGCGCCTATGCCGAACCAATCGGCAAGGATATTGTCCTGTTTGCCCAGCATGCCCCCATTCTCCTACGGTCTTCAGAGAATGCAAGTAAAGACTCCTATCGGATGCTGCGGGATGTTGCCACCCTTGAAGTGAACCGCGCCAGTGACCTTGAATCCAGAGTTCGTGGTGCCGTTTCATCGAATAAAGAACCAATGAAAAGGGACGTCATTGCTTACATGGCCGAGGTGATCGGAGATGTTAAAAACCGGTTCAACGCAGTGGAAGTCTCTTTCTATGAAGCCGACTTTTACCGGTCCCAGACCGAAATCGAACGATGGGGAGATGCTTCAGCCTTTGGTCTGACCAGTCTTTTATTCAGTGAATTTGACCGTCGGAAGACAGAGAATGAAGAAAACCTCAAGATCCGCTCTGCACTGAAGAGAGCCATTTCTGAGAAAAAAGATCAGTTTGAGCGATACATGTCCGATCTGGCAAAAATTGAATCTCAGCGACTCTTTGTCGAGCGAATCGACTCCATTAACAGCGATTTTAAAACCAAACTAACCGACTATCGTAGCGTGTATTTTGATCCGATGTCCGTTCAACCCATTCCCAAGGAATTAATGGACCGGCTGAATCCGCCACCTGCTCCTCCTGCACCGGCTACAAAGCCCGAGGATGACAAATCGAAGAAGGCAGATGCAAAGGCTACGAAAAAAAGTACATCCGGAAAAAAGGGTAAGTAACATCTTATGACAGTAAATCGAAGCCGGATCAATCGATTGTTTCTTTCTGCATGTCTGATTGCAGTGGTAGCCAGTCCTGTTTCCGGGCAGGATACGTCCATTGTCAAAGGTCGCCATATCGTGGTGACCCCTCTCGATCAGGATATTATCACCACTAAAACGAAATCGGCTGAAACCGACCGGATTTTCAAAAACTTTACCCTTCCTCAGATCGAACTGATCCTTCAGAAGACTCAGGAAAAGATAAAACTTTCCGAAGAAGAGGAGAAGCGTCTATCGGCTCTGCTCGATCAGAACAATGAACGTTTCATTCAGATTTTTCAGCGGTCAAAAATCCTCGATGAAATCCTCATGCGTCAGGCAGAAATTCTCTATGACAAGGTTCAGACCAAGTTTTATGAGGATGATGCCGAGTACAACCGAAAACTGGATGCTTATGCCAGACTGCTCGATCAATTTGAAAAGAAGGAAATCACAGAGTTACCCGAACAGCCGAAACCGGCCGTTAAGGATTTTTCCAAGGTCATTTGGCTATACGACTATGTGATCAATGAAATTCCCGAAAGTAAATATGTTCCGGATGCGCTTTATAACAAGGCCTATATTTATGGACGGGAGTTGCAGAACTCAGAAATGGGAATCCGTACCCTCGAGGTACTGACACGTAAATACCCAAACAGTCGTTATGTGCTAGAATCCAATTGGCTGATCGGTGAGTTTCTTTTTAACAGTTCCGATGATGCACGTTTGCGCCGGGCCCGGAGCCATTTCCAGAAGGTGCTCGAACTGAGTGCAGAATCAGAGTTTCCTTCCCGTCGTTTCGGGGAATCCCTGTACCGGTTGGCATGGGTAAGCTATAAGCTGAGAAGTTTCTCTGATGCCATTGCCTACTTTACATTCCTGATGGATGATATCCAGCAGAATAAAGAATTGTTTGACGGTCAGGTTATGCCTGGTTTCGTAAAGACCGAAATGCTCGATGAAGCGGCCCAGTATATTGGTATCTGTTTCATGGATATTGTCAAACGGGAATACTCACAGAAATCGGGCAGTCCGCGCACCGGTGAGGTTCTGGATCGTCTTGTGCAATATTTCGGCAATTTCAATCCTCCTAAAGCCTATGAACCCTACGTTTATGAACGGCTGGGTTTGTCCTATTCAGAAGTGGATGAAATAAAAGACGAAATCTATGTTTATGAATACATCGTTAACCGGTTTCCCCAATCAGAAAGAGCCGCCAGTTTATCCGGTAAGGTTATCGAGCTTCGTTCCCGGGAACTGAATGCGTTGACGGGGATGGCAGAACTTGCCTTGCGTGAAGAAATTTACGGGTTACGTCTGAAGTATTGGGAAACGTACAACTACCGGTCCGATTGGTACAAACAGCAATTGGATAAGTTTAATAAACAAAACGGACCCGATGCAGATCAGTCAGTGAAGGGAATCGTAGACCGGTATCTGAATGCAGCCATGTTTACTGAAGTCGATTCCACCAGTCAGAAGTACTTCATTGATAACATGGATCACAACCTGTTCTATGCCGAAACTTTTAACGGATCTCAGAGCAGGGAAGGCATCACTTCCAGCCAGGAACAGGCATTGTCTTATTACAACCGGTATGCCAATACTGTTTTTCAGTACTTTGATTTCTATTCCCGCTACGATTCGGTGGCTTATGAAAACGGATACTACCTTGGCCTTGTTCTTGACCAGCGTCTGAACCGCCAGGCTGAAGCATACCCGATCTATCTGGAGGTTTCCAGAAACCCGTTTTCCGAGCATCACCGCTTTGAAACCGCTCTGAATGCCATATCTATTGCTCAGGATCAGTTTAAACAGGAAGAAACCACCACGCCCAAAATTGGTCTTTCCTCATTGTCCCGTGCACAGGCCATGGTGGCCGATTCCACCTTGCGTGACCTGAAATTCCTGGCCTATGTGGATACACTCATGCTCACCACTGGTGAAAAGCGGCTTATAGAAGCCTATGATAATTTCGCCAGGTTGTTCCCGCATATCCAGAAGACAAAGGACTATGTTGAGAACATCTCGTTGCTTTATTTCAATAAGAATCAACTCGATGCGGTTGCCGACTGGCAGGTCATTCTTCAGAAATATTACCCTGATAAGAAAGTCAATCCTGGATATGTGACCGACCTTATGACCGGTTACTATCAGGTTAAAGACTATCCTTCTGCAGAAAAATTGGCTCGTGCCCTGATCTACATGAAGGATGCCAGCCAGAAACAAAAGGATTATGCCTGGAGCGTCTGGTCAAACAGTATTGGTCAGTATGCCATTATCATGCAGGATCGTAAGGATTATTTCGCAGCTGCTGAACAATGGTTCCGTATCTATCAGGAAACACCTAATTATAAAGAAGTCGATCAGGCCATTTATTTTGCAGCTGATAACTTCGACAAAATCAAAGAATTTAACCGGTCCAACGAACTGTACAATCTTTTGATTGAAAAATTCCCCAAATCGGTGGAACTGGTTGATAACGCCCATAAAAACATCTACGCTAACTACAAGGAAATGGGTGCCTTTTCACTGTCATCTAAACAGGCTGAGCGCAACTATTACTACTTCGCCGGTAAGAATGAAGAAACACTGGCCGAGCAGTACCTGTATTTTGCCTTTGATGATGCCAAAAAGGCACGTGATCTGAAAGAAGCCTTCAGGCTTTCAGAACTGTATGTGGAGAAATTTCCCAAGAGTCCGTTTGCAACGGAAGTCTTGTTTGGGACCATTGGTCTGCAGTCTGACCTGAAGGATGAACGGGGTGTCTTTGATGCCTACGGAAAATTTGCGGCTCAATACCCGGATGATTTCAGGACGGTTGAGGCCTTTTACCGTCGCGGTAATTACCTCGAAAGACAACAGGATTTTACCGGCGCTCAGGTTGAGTATCAGGCTGCAGCCAACCGGAACCGTGACCTGAAGGCAAAGAAATTGCCAGGAAGTCCCTATTTTGCTGGTGAGTCCCTCTATAAGATCGGTCTTGAACTACGCCGGGCCTTTGATGATATCAAAATTGATTATGCCAACAGTTCGGTTACGCTGGACAAAAAGGAAGCAGCAAAAACAACTTACTGGAACAATCAGATCGAAATCCGCGGTCTGAGCCTGGAACCGGGCGGAAGTCTGTACCGGGCGTTTGAGGCAACCTATAATATTGGAAAGACCCAGGAAATTCTGTCCAGTCAGGTGGGTGAGCGGAATGCCTCCGATGCAGGATACCGTGGTGCAGATCTTATCAAGTATCAGTCTGAAGTGTATTATGATGCAAAGAGTTTCTATGAAACCGCCTATCAGATTTATGCACAGACCTATACTTCCCTGAAACAGTTTGGGTCCACACTGAATACCCTTCTGGAGCAGAACAAAGATTCTATTACCACCAATGACATTGTCGTACCTGATTCAACACTGAAACTGCTAGCCTCACTTGACTCAACTGTTTCTGAAAAGACATCAGAAATGCTGTTCCGGGCAGCCAGAGCTCAGCATGAGGTCGTATTTCTGTTTATCAACGACCGCTCTCTGCTTGATAGTCAGACCGACCCGAACGTATACCTGCTGATTGGTGCACAGCTGATTGATGACGTAACGCCTGATATTGCGGATGCCATTTCACTGTACCGTAAAAACATCGATCTGTCTGCAGAACGGGGAGTTGAAAACCACTGGGTTCAGGAGTCGAGACAAGCCATAACCGACCTTTCCGATTTGCAGGCGACGCGCTATGTTGAATTGGTGAACTATGCCATCAATGCGTTTGATCATCTGTTTGATAATTTCCGTTCCAAGGTAGAGGTGAATGAAGAACCTCTTGGTGACGAGATCCTTAACCAGGAAAGTATCATGAATGTGGCCATTGAGAGCAATAATCAATATGTGACCACCACCATCAATTCATTTGCCACCGCTTTGAAGGTGGTTGATGCCAACAATCTCGGAAAGGATCTTCGTCTGCAGGTGGAAAACCGCGCAACCGAATTCCTACTGAAAACGGGTGACATGAATCTGGAAAGATCGCGCCGCTTGTTGCCCGTCAGAAAGCAATACGATCAGGTTTCAATTGCAGAACCGGATAAATATTGGTATCTGGATGCAACCTTTACCATTGATAACATCATCAACACACTTAAGGTAACCGGATTGTCGATTCTCGAAAACGGTATCCTTTTCATGAATGAATACGGAGTATTTACTCAGTGGACCGGCCAGATCATTACCCGGCTGATCTCGGTAGATCCTCAGACCTACGGTAAACTTCTTGGTGAAATCGATCTTCGCGGATCCCTTGTGTTTGAAACCGATCATTCCTGGCGGGCGACCACAGCCATACCGGAAAACTGGTTCCAGATTTCCCTGGATGATTCCACCTGGTTCAATGCTGAACCGACCATTTCTGCATCCGGCATGCAGGTAGATTTCTTCGATTTTCTGTCCGGACCGAAATCCTATGTGATGCAACCGGTCTGGTACTACCGCATTGATGAAGGAACACCACTTGAGTCAGAAACGGATGAGTCCGGTAACCGCATGAGCAGGTATTTCCATCTGTCTGTTTCGGATACAGATCTGGTTCAGCCTGCAGAAAACACTGAACCGGTATATACCGATACCATTCCTCAGCCGTATACCGAGCCAGCACAGGTGATGGAACAGCCTGCAGAGGCTCTTTCAACCGATTCAACCGTGTCGGTTCAGGGTGAGAATGAATTTCCGGTTACAGATTCACTTCTTCAGGTGACACAGGATTCTACTCTGAAAACGGTGCCTGATACCAATCAGGTACAATCGCTGGCCACCCCGGTTCAATTGCCGGCGCCTCCCGTCATTGTGGTGAAGAACCGGTTTGATTATCCTGAAAACAGCGTAGCCGAACAACCGGATGCATTCGAAAATCAAACCGTTCCCAACAAGGTTCTGTTCAGGAAAACCATGACCATCGATGGTGCCATTGAAACGGCAACTCTGGTGGTGGGTAAAAACCTGAAGGCCGAAATCTATCTGAATGAGAACCCGATTGATGAAACACTGGGCGAGCCCTCCGCTGATGGCAAGTCCCTGGTTGTGGATGTCAGCAAGATCCTCACCCGCGGAAAGAACGTTCTCGCGGTCAAAACCGATGCAACAGACAGTTATAATAAAAACCTGTATGCTCTCGTGAATGTTACCTACTATCCGGATGTACCCCCTGAAAAGGTACTGAACATGTTCCAGTCACAAAACGACCTGCCCGGAGTCAAACCCAAGGAACCCGAAGCAGCGCCACAAACCACCGAGCCGGCACCGCAACCGGAAGGTGAACAAAAAAGTGGAGGAGAACCGAAATGAGACCAATAACTATCTTAATTATCCTGTTTTTTGTTCTTGCCGGATCCTCCTGGTCTGAACTCATGGCACAGGCAGCACCTGCAGGTGGTGAAGGGGCCGTGATTACCATCCGTACACAGGTAATCCGTGCGAGAATCAGACGGCCAACGGTTCAGTTGGTGCCCGAACGGATTCGCCCTGATTTCACCCAGGCAAGCTCCAGTGTGGAATCATTATCCAATCAGGTTAAAGAACGTCCTAAATCCGACTTTTATATCCGCAAGGACAGTGAGTTTCCCTTGTCAATTGACACCGAGGTCCTGCTGAAACGGAATCGGAATTGAATCCCCGGGGTGTTTGTATTTTTTCAAATCACCCTTTAACTTTACCCAGTCTTAATCATTTTCTAACCAAACCAAAAACGGAGAAACCAAATGAACGCTTTGGACTTGTTCCTTAATACCTTTATTAACTCCTTCAAATTCTGGGATCACATTGATTCCAACGGAAATGCTGTGGCAGGTGACCCCTCTGCATGGTTCCAGTGGGTCATTCTGACCTTCATGGTTATCGGTATGGCAATCGTCATTGAACGTTTCTACTATGTGTATGTCCGGTCAAATATCAATGCTGGAAAATTCATGGAGCGCATCCGCCAGCATGTTCAATCGAACAACATTAAGGAAGCCATTGCCCTTGCCGAGCAATCCAAGGAAAAGGCCCTTCCTTACATCGTCCTCCGTGGTCTGAAACGCGCAGATACCTCGAAGGAATTCCGTGACATTCAGAATGCAGTTGATGAAGCAACCCTTGAAGTGATTCCCCGCCTGACCAACCGGACCGGTTATCTGGTCATGATCGCTTCGGCTTCAACTCTTCTCGGTCTGGCCGGTACGATCTTTGGTCTGATTATCGCTTTCGGTGCTGTGGGTGGAACGGCCATTCCGGCTGCTCAGAAATCACAGTATCTTGCTCAGGGTATCTCGGCCGCCATGGGTACCACGATGATGGGTCTTTTCTCTGCAATCCCGTTAACCGTACTTGTGGTTCTTATTCAGGCGAAGACCCAATCCATCATTGATGAGATTGATGAGCACACTGTAAAACTGATTAACCTTCTGACTGGCTACAAACCCGTAATTAACTAATCTGAATCCTTAACCGGGAACAAATCCCGATTACGCAGGTAAAAGTTAATAACAAGAGGTTAAAATGGCATTTAAGCCTTCACAACGAAAAAAACAGGATAACGAGTTCAAGGAACCGGATATGATTGTGGTGATGAACCTCATGGTATGTCTGATTCCATTGCTCCTGTCCTGTGCCGAGTTCGTTAAACTTGGCACAATCGAAATCAACCTGCCAACCGATTCGGGTGGCGGGGGAGGGGGAGCAACCAACACTCCCACCGAGCAGCAGAAAAAGCTTGATCTGAAGCTACTGGTTACGGATGATGGTTATACCATTCAGACTAATATTCGCGGAATCGAAAAGGGACCCGATCCCAACAATTCAGCTACAATTCCGGTAACTCCGGGCGAATATGATGTCTATGATGGTCAGGATGTTAAAAAACACTGGCCTCTCGCCGCACTGAATAACAAACTGACTGATCTGAAGAAAGAAATTGGCGAAGGCCAGTTTGCAGATGAGTTCAATATTCAGATTACGGCTGCCAACACCATCCCTTATCAGGTATTGATCAAGACCATGGATGCGGTTAAAGCCAAATACAATGAACAAAGCAAAGAGATTGAGCTGGTTTTATTTCCCAGCATCTCCTTGGGTGTAAACATTAATTAGGAGAGCTGATCAATGGCATTTGCACCCAGTAAGGGAAAAAAACACAGATTTAGTTCAGGTGGGGTCTCTCTGACCTCGCTTATGGATGCGATGACAATTATTCTTCTGTTTCTGCTGAACCAGTTTTCTGCCGAAGGTGCACTGGTTACTGAAGCAGAGGGTTTGCGTTTGCCGGAATCCATTAACCTGGACAAACCGAAAAAAACAGCTACTATTGCTGTCTCTAAGCTCGGTCTCCTATTCAATGACGACTATGTTTCCGCTCCGGAAGAGTATTTGGGGCCTGTCGATCCTGAAACTGGGTTTATGATCAAAAAGTTGTTTGATATTCTTGATGCACGTGCACAGGAATTAATTGACTTAGGTGATGGCCCGGATGGTGAGCCCCTGTTTACTGGAGAAATCCTGATACAGGGTGACAAAGGTCTCGATTATACCTCGTTCATAAAGGTTGTGTATACTGCCTCGCAGGCAGGATTTACCAAAATTAAGCTGATAACTGTGGAGGGTAACTGATGAAAAACCATAAAAGCGGTGATCAGACACAACCAAATGAAGTAATGCAGGCGGTTAATCCGAAGGCAACAGCTGTAATGGCTGCACAAAGCCGCGCATTTCCGGATGAATTTAAACAAACATTCTGGGAAGGGATTGACAAAAGGTATGCAGGAATCCTGTTAGCGACCTTCGGGGTTGTTTACGGTGCCATGTTTACCATGTTACTTACTTACGAGCCTCCAGATCAATCTGCAGTGAATGAAATGATCAAGCAGGCATTCATGCAAAAAATTCTGAAACGTTCTGCTGCTCTTGAATTGGATACCCCTAAGGAAGAAATCAAAACCGACAATGTTGTTGCGGCCGAAGAAAAGAAAGAGGCTGCTGCTGAAAAGGCGACCACCAAGGGTAAAACCCGCGAAGAAGCCACTTCAGAAGAGTTTAAACAACAACGTGCGGAAGCAGCTGCTGCTGCAAAGGCTCAGTACCAGGCCAATGTTGCTGCACAGGCAAGTGCCGCGATTGCTGCCCTTGCCGGCCGGTCCCGTACGGGTCGTGCTTCCTCAGCCGGAACTGCTACCGATGTGTTGAGTTCTGCTACCAGTACAGGTGACCTTGGGGCCATTCTGAAGTCTGGTGCCGGACAGCAAGGCATGGGCTTTGGAAATGCTACCCGTGAAGACGTGGGACGTGGCGGAGCAGTCGGTGCAAAACTGGGTGCAGTTGGTGCTGCCCGCGGATTGGGAGCCGGAACCGGTGTTGGTGATGCTCTTGGTCGCAGCGGTAACATCAAATCAAGTCTCTCCACCGGAAAAATCAAATCATCTGGTTCCTCCTCGCGTGGAGTGGATGAGTTGACCAGTGTGATTGATGAGCATTCACGTGCTATCACGGCCTGCTACGAACAGGAAAAGGTTAAAGATCCGAGTCTTCGCGGACAGATTGTGGTGGAATTACGGATTTCACCGGACGGTCGCGTGGTAGGTCCCCGGATTGCTTCCAGTACCATGAAGAATGCCAATGTTGAACGTTGTATTCTCAACAAGGTTCGTCTGTGGCAGTTCAGCACGGTAACGGATAAACAACCTCAGGTTCTGAACATACCGTACGTATTCGCAGATTAATTTTTACTTTCCGTTTTGGTTTAAAAACCAGGTTTGTTTAAACCTGGTTTTTTTTTATTTGATGAGGACAAGATGTCTGAGCAATTAACTACTCATTATCGCCAGTTTTCCTGCGGGGAACTGACGGACTCACAAGTTGGTAAAAAGGTCATCCTGAGTGGGTGGGCGGCCAGAGTGAGAGATCACGGAGGGGTTCTGTTTGTGGATCTCCGCGATCGGTATGGAAAAACCCAGGTTGTTTTTGAACCCGAGAATAAGCCTGTCTATGAAAAGGCCAAAGAATTACGCAATGAATGGGTCATCCAGGTAACCGGATCGGTACGGTTACGACCCGAAAACAGTCGCAATCTGAACCTGAAAACAGGTCTGGTGGAAGTCGTTGCTACAGAAATTACTATATTGAATGCAGCACAGGCACTTCCGTTTCAGATAGAAGGAACAGAAGAAGTCAATGAAGACCTGAGACTCAAGTATCGCTTTCTGGATCTGAGAAAAGAAGCCCTCCAGCAAAAAATTATTCTGCGATCCCAGATGACCCAAAGCATCAGGGATTATTTCCACAAGCAACAGTTTGTTGAAGTGGAAACCCCGGTTCTGATGAAGTCCACTCCTGAGGGAGCAAGAGATTTTCTGGTTCCGTCCCGTGTGAATCCGGGGAAGTTTTTTGCTCTGCCGCAGTCTCCTCAAACGTATAAGCAAATCCTGATGGTCAGCGGATTTGACCGGTATTTTCAGATTGTTAAATGTTTCCGGGATGAAGATCTGCGGGCTGACCGTCAGCCTGAGTTCACCCAGGTCGATATCGAGATGGCATTTGTGGATCAGGAAGATATACAGAATGTATCTGAAGGAATGGTGAAACAACTGTTTCGCGAAATCCTGAATGTGGATGTGAAGACCCCCTTCCCGCGTATGGATTTTGAAGAAGCCATGCATGTCTATGGTTCCGATAAACCCGATCTACGGAATCCATTAAAGATTCAGGAGATCCGTTTTACCGCTCCGACCGGATTCAAAGTGTTTGATTCCATGTCGGAAGAGGGAAGTCTGATCAGTGGAATCAGAGTCCCGGCGCCTCTGGTCCTCAGTCGTAATCTCTATGATGACATGGTGGACCGCTATAAAAAGGGGGGCCTCGCCGGATTGATTCTCTTCCGTATGGGAGAACAGCTTGAAGGTCCGGTCGTCAAGCATCTGACACCTGAAGCAATTTCGAATCTGGTCCGGACTTTCGGTCTGGCAGCCGGTGATCAATTGTTACTGAGTACAGGTGCCGGGTATAAATACATGACCATCATGGGCAATCTCCGGCAGGAGCTGGGACGGCATTTCAATCTGATCGATGAAAAGGCCTACTCATTTCATTGGGTTACCAATTTCCCATTGTTGGATTGGGATGAGGAAGAGAAGCGGTGGGTGGCCATGCACCATCCATTTACCTCTCCCCGGAATGAAGACATGGACAAAATGGGTACAGACAGTGGCTCTATCCGTGCAAAGGCATACGATCTGGTTCTTAATGGCAGTGAAATTGCAGGTGGTTCCATCAGAATATTCAAGCCGGAGCTACAATCCAAGATGTTTGAATTGTTGGGAATCGGCCCTGAAGAAGCAAAGGAGAAGTTTGGTTTTCTTCTGGATGCCTTCAAATACGGAGCTCCGCCTCATGGCGGCATTGCATTCGGATTGGACCGGCTGGCCATGATCATGACTCAATCTTCCTCCATCCGAGATGTCATCGCGTTTCCCAAAAATTCGAATGCGCAGAGTCTGATGGATAGCGCCCCTTCTGGAGTTGCCGAGAAGCAACTAAGGGAACTGTACATCAGAAGTACCTGGAACCCCGATAAATAAGGACAAGCCGGGTCTTCAGATCAGACTCAGGATTAGTTTTTTACTAAAAGACCCTGAAGCCTTTTGTACTTGGTGGAATGGGGTGTATTATTGTGAAAACAGGGCGGTTTTGATGTCTTTTGGGTAAAATGACCCGATTGACATTTAAAATGTCTTCTTTTACCTTTACGAACGCTTTTAAAGTGAAATAATCAGTTCAACATAAAGGAATCTCCCAATGCTATTCTCCCTTCTTCTGTTGCAGGACCTCACCCAAACTCCTACCTACGACCTGAATTGGATCATTCAAAAATTCAATGAAGGTGGGTTGTTCATGTGGCCTATTCTTGTATGTCTCATCATTGGATTATCCGTTGCCATTGCCAAGCTGTGGACGCTGAACCGTGCATCCATCAACACAAGAAAATTCCTTGTTGAAGTTAAACAGGCTTTGGATGAAGGGGGAATCAAGGCTGCCGAAGAGAAATGTGCCAACACCCGTGGTCCGATCGCCGCTGTGTTTCAGGCTGGTCTCCTGCGCGCCGAAGAGGGTATTGATGCCGCTGAAAAAGCAATCGTTGCCTATGGCCAGATCGAGATGAGTTTCCTTGAAAGAGGACTGATTGTGATTTCGACCATGATTTCACTTGCTCCGATGCTCGGGTTTACCGGAACGGTACAAGGGATGGTTGATGCATTTGATGCTATCAAGGCGGCAAAAGACATTTCTCCTGACGTTGTGGCTGGTGGTATTGCTGTCGCTCTTTTGACCACCTTGTTTGGTCTGGTTGTGGCTATGATCCTTCAGGTGTTTTATAACTACTTTGTATCCAAGATCGACCGGATTGTGATCGATATGGAAGAATCTTCCATCGAACTCATTGACTCCCTGGTCATGATTCAGCGCGGTAAAAAGGTTTCCGGTAAATAATCTTACCATCAGGTAACCAGTATGCCACACATCAAACGCAAAAAAAAGCCAGATCCGGAAATTCCATCCGCATCCATGGCTGATATCGCCTTCCTACTGCTGATCTTCTTCATGGTGACCACCACCATTGACGTTGATACCGGTATCGGATTGGTGCTTCCGCCTCCTCCAACGGATGAACCACCCCCTCCTGTTAAAGCCCGGAATATCATGAATATTCTGGTGAACAGTGCAGGACAGGTGCTGGTTAATAATGAGGAATCCTCTATCGCCCAGATTCGTGAGATTGCCAAAAAGCATATCACCAACCGGGGAGCGGATCCAAACTTTTCTGAAGGACCCGATAAAGCTCTCATTTCTGTAAAAGTGGATCGTGAAACCAGTTATAACATCTTCATGGATGTATATGACGAGCTGAACATCGCTTACTCTGAAATCAGAGATGCAGAGGCACGGTCCAAATTCGGGACCACATTTGAAAAGCTTGGTGATGATCAGAAAAAACAGATTACTGCCATATATGGCAAAAAGATTTCCTTTGCTGAACCAGAGCGGGTTAAATAAGGAGACAGTATGAAATTTCAGAAGAAATCTGCCAATGTTAAGCAGGAAATTCCAACTGCCTCTATGCCCGACATCATTTTCATGCTTTTGTTCTTTTTCATGGTGACAACCACCTTGAGGGATACCACCCTTCTGGTTCAGTTTGTTCTGCCGAATGCAAAGGCCATTGAAAAGATTGATAAAAAACGGTTTGTTTCTTACATCTTCGTCGGAAACAATGACCAGATTCAGGTTGATGATGCCATTGTGGACGACCTGGACGTGCTGGTACCGGTTTTCTCTGAAAAACGGCGTGCAATCCCCCAGTTAATCGTATCGTTGCGTGTGGATAAAGAGCAGAAGATGGGTATCGTAACTGACATCCAGCAACGTTTACGGGATGCTGATGCACTTCGTATCAATTATTCAGCCAAGCCAGAAGATTAATTTCTGATTGGCTGAACTCACACCCCGGGAGGATTCAATGAAGAAGATGGTTTTGTGGTTTGCTGGTTTTCTGATGGTTGCAGTGGTAGCGGTTTCCCCCGTTTCCGGGCAAACACAGTATGGACGTATCAGCGGAAAAGTCATTGACCAGGCTACGAACAACGGCCTCCCGTTTGTGACGGTGTATCTCTACCTTGGTGAGCAGCAAAAACTTTCTGCAAGAAGTAATTCGGGCGGAAATTTTTCATTTGTTAACGTTCAGCCTGATGTCTATACAATACGGACATCTAAATCGGGTTATTCGGAATATGCCAAGCAATTGCGGGTAAATCCCAATTTTACCACCAAGCTTTACATTCCGCTGACCGCTGGTGAAGGGACTGCGGCCAAACCAATTGCCCTTGCCGACAATGTGGTTCCTGCTGCTCCTCCTCAGGAAAAACCGGCTGCCATACCGGTTTCAAATACTCCCACTGTTACCACACCCGCAGTTAAGGAAACACCTGCTGTGACGGTTGCCCAGGCTCCTGCCGTTAAGCAGGAACCTGTACAGCCTGTCAGCAAACCGGTTGAAACACCGGCACAACCCGTTGTTCAACCACCGGTTGTGACACCAGTAGCGGCCGCACCTGTTCAGGCACAGACACAAACTGCTGCTATTCAGCAGGAAGAACTCGAAGCAATCAATGACGATACGAAAATTTATGAGGTTACAGAAGTGAGTCCTGAGATAGAAGGCGGGCCACCTGCAATCTATAAAATTCTGAAATATCCCGAAATCGCCATGATGCTGAAAGTGGAAGGAACAGTCGTGTGCCGGGTTTACATCGATAAAGATGGTACCCCGATTAATACAGAAGTTCTTAAGTCGGTTCACCCTGCTCTGGATAAGGCTGCACAGGATGCATTGTTTAATGTTCGTTACACACCCGGTATGCAGGGTGGAGTTCCTGTGCAAACCATGTTCACCATGCCCATTAAGTTCAAATTGGGTAAATAATTTCATCGGGGTGTAGCGCAGCCTGGTAGCGCGTTCGGTTCGGGACCGAGAGGTCGTAGGTTCAAATCCTATCACCCCGACTTTTCCTTTGCTTTCCCACTATCTCACTCAGCTTTATGATCGGTTCAATGATGAATCGTTCATTAAAACAGATCCCATTTCAATTGTTCATGCTTACAGGAATCCAGTCGATATTGAATGGGTCGGATTGCTGGTATCAGCCTATTCTTTTGGCCGAGTTTCACTGATTCTGCGATTCTTTTCTGATCTCATGCCTTGTTTTGGCGACTCATTGGTTGGCGGGCTGACAGAAATGAATGAAAAAGATATTCGACAGATAGGTGAGTCCAGACCGTATCGTTTTTATTCCGGGGCCGATCTGGCCACTTTGTTAATGTTTATCCGGATGATGGTGCTGGAAGGGAAGTCGCCTGCAGATTTTCTGGAAGAGAATCATGATGGATTGAATGACAGGGCTTTGTATGAGGAATGGGGTCGGTTTCTGGAGAAATCCGACCGATGGACACCGGGCACCCGTTACATGTTTCCCGATCCGGCGGGTTCCTCGGGCCGGAAGCGGTTCATGATGTACTACCGGTGGATGGTAAGGCAGGACCGGATTGATTTTGGGCTCTGGACTCATCTTTCTCCATCCAGCCTGATTTTTCCATTGGATACACATACCTCCCGGTTGTGTTACTATCTTGGTTTATCAGAGGCCAGACGGACCGACATGAGAACAGCCACCCTGATAACACAACGACTAAAGGAAATTGACCCGAAAGACCCGGTAAAGTTTGATTTCGGACTCAGCCGGCTTGGAATACTGAACCACTGTCCATCGGCACGGCAACCGGAAATCTGTGAGGACTGTTCTCTTTATCCGGTTTGCGCCAGGTAACAGATACGGCATCACATAAGGTAACGATTTCTGGATTACTTGTCTTTAGTAATCAAAATTATCATATTTAGCCTTACACCAGAGACTTCGAGGAGTTTCCCCATGCACGTCGATCCGAATACGATTCCCATTTTCCAGGGTATATCTCAGGAGGAAATGGATCAGATTATCAAATATGCCTTTATCAAGACATTTGATACCGGATACGTGTTATTCAGGGAAAATCTGATTGTTGGCCAGATCATGTATGTGGTTCTTTCCGGTTCAGTTGAAATTACCAAGAAAGACAACACAGGGAAGGAAAGTACCATTGCGGTGCTGGGTCCCGGAGCTTGTATTGGTGAAATGTCCCTGTTCGAGCAGGAAAAGCGTTCTGCATCCGCTCTTATTAAAGACCGTGCAGAGCTTTTGGTCATGCCGAAGTACAATTTTGACCGGATGCTGCAGAGCCGGCCTAATGAAACAATCAAGATTCTGCTGAATTTTATCAAGGTCATGAGCCAGCGGCTGCGTGATACCACCCAGAAACTGGTGGCTCATCAGGCTGAAGGTGGTATTCCTGATGCTCCTGCAGGTGCCGCCAGTCCTGCCTCCACCGGACAGATGTCAGTTCAGGATGTGAAGGCCCGTGCTGCACAGGCCCCTGCCGGTGAACAACGGATTCAATTGGAAGCAAACATCGCCGGAGGCACTTTCCCAACCAAGGATGGAAGGTCCTCTGAGGTCTTTATCCTGACCCTCGAAGAACTTCAGAATGAAAACCTCATGAAAATTCTGGAGCAAAAACGGGTAACCGGTATGAGCCAGGAAAACGGTACCCGGCTGCTGATGATCAGAGATCTTCTGAATTATTACCTCCAGATACCCGTGGAAGAACTTCAGCTGAAAGTCAGAGAAATGGAACTTCGTTTCAGATCACGTGGGAAGAAGTAACCTGGACAAACCTGCTTTCCAAACCATGTTCTATTCTGCAGCCGGTCTATGACCGGCTTTGCTTTTTCATTTACCAATCAACCTAAACAAAAAAAATCACTCATCAGCCATGGCCAAAATAACCAGTCGTTCACAGGACTACTCCCAATGGTACATTGATATCGTTCTTCATGCAAAACTGGCAGACTATGCTCCCGTCAGGGGATGCATGGTTATTCGTCCCAATGGGTATGCCATCTGGGAAAAAATGCAGAAAGCATTGGATGACATGTTTAAAGCAACCGGACATGTGAATGCCTATTTCCCCCTGTTCATACCTGAAAGCTTCATGAATAAAGAAGCTGAGCACGTTGAGGGATTTTCACCAGAATGTGCGGTTGTTACCCACGGGGGAGGAAAGGAGCTCGAAGAAAAGCTGTACGTCAGGCCGACCAGTGAAACCATTATCTGGAGCATGTACAAAAAGTGGATCCAATCCTACCGGGATCTTCCTCTGCTGTATAATCAGTGGGCGAACGTGGTCCGGTGGGAAATGCGTACCCGGCTGTTTTTGAGAACCACGGAATTCTTATGGCAGGAAGGTCATACCGCCCATGAAACTGCAGAGGAAGCCGAAGCAGAAACCATGAAAATGGTTCGCGTGTATCAGCGGTTTGCAGAGGACTTTATGGCGGTGCCGGTGATTGTCGGTAAGAAGACTGATTCTGAGAAGTTTGCCGGTGCAGTACATACCTATTGTATTGAAGCCCTGATGCAGGATAACAAGGCCTTGCAGGCGGGTACTTCACATCATCTTGGTCAGAATTTTGCCAAAGCGTTCGACGTGACCTTTCAGGACAAATCTGGCCAGCAGCAGTATGTTTATGCGACCAGTTGGGGGGTCTCGACCCGGTTGATCGGGGCATTGATTATGTCTCACAGCGATGATCAGGGATTGGTATTACCACCCCGTCTTGCACCAACCCAGGTTGTTATCATTCCCATTTTCAAGTCGGATGAGGAAAAGCAAGCGGTACTGGAAACAGCCCGTCAAATAGAGAAAACACTGGTTCGTGCAGGACACAGTGTGTTTGTGGACGATCGTGACCAGTATAAACCAGGCTGGAAATTCAACGAGTATGAGATGCTGGGTGTACCGGTACGGATCGAAATTGGTCCCAGGGATCTGGCTCAGGGATTATGCACAATAGCCAGACGGGACACCGGTGAAAAACAGGCATTGGCTCTGGACCGCGTGGCAACTGAAGTTCCCACCCTGCTGGAAACCATTCAGACTTCTATGCTTGAGCGCGCGAGGGTTCGCCTTCAGTCAAAAATATTCACAGTAAATGATTATGCTGGATTGTTGGATATTGTCACCAATGAAAAGGGATTTGCACGGGCACACTGGTGCGGAAGTGCGGATTGCGAAACAAAGGTGAAAGATGAAACCAAGGCTACCATTCGTTGTATTCCGTTTGATGAACCTGCCGAAAAGGGTGCATGTGCGGTTTGCGGCGGTTCTTCGGAGCGCCGGGTTCTGTTTTCGAAAGCATACTGATCAGTTTGCTGAAAAGCGGGTACGGATAAACTGAAGGGTTTCGCGGAAAGATCCTGCCCACCAATCAACCGACGGGATGGTATCGCGGAAGGAATTAAGACCCGACCCACCGACGATTAAGTGCCCGCCGGTATTTTTGAGTGAACGGCCTATTTTTTCGACGGCCTCCGGAATCGGAGAGTTTTGATCGGGTGCAATGGTCGATCCGAGGATGAGTACCGAAGGTGGTTGGCGCCTGATGGCATTTTCGATACTGAAAATCGGAGAATTGGCTCCCAGATAGTGGATGTTCCAACCTTCCCGGTCGAGGAGAATTCCCATGCATTTGGCTGGTATTTCATGGAAATCGTTTTCAAGAACTGCAATCAGAGCATGATGAGGGTTTCTCGGAAGACGGGTTGATGAAAATTGCAACCGGATGAGGCTATCGAAAATGGCTGCGGTTGCTGCATGTTCTTCATCGACGGAAACTTTTCCCATTTCCCAATCGGTGCCGATTCTGACAAGGACCGGTGACAGCAGGTAATCGAACAGATCAGCAAGGGGGTAGTCGTGCATTCCCAAAATGGTGAGAAAGTTAAAAATCTCGTTGCTGTCTGCCAGCAAGGCCAGCCGGTAGAAGTGGGGAATAAGAATCCCGTAATCTCGGTACCGGATGGCCACCGGCAGGTTGTCATCATCACGACGCTGAAACAGCTGATCTGAAAATGGAACGGATCCCAGGTTGTTGACTCTCAGAAAATCATTCACATCTTCCAGTCTGAATTTCCGGTGTCCTCCGGGAGTACGGATGCATTTTATTTTACCTGAATCGGTCCACCGTTTCACAGAGGACTCGTTAACGCCGAGCATGTCGGCGACTTCTTTAGAAGAAAATATCTGATCTGGTTTCATGAAGGATTCAGGCAAAGGATAAGTTGGTTAGTCAATGACATCCATAACAAAAATAGCCTGGTTTGCAATTCCCGTTTCAGTCACTTTGCATCTCATTGTGTTTCTGGTGCTTTTTTTTAGTCAGTCATGGAAGGGAGCAAAGCAGGAGGGAATTACAGAGCCGGTGGAAATCATGACGGGTAAAACCCGTGAAACCGATATTCTGGTGGATACCGGTTGGAAAAGAGCAGACGAACCCGGAATAAACAAGGGTTTGCGAAATCAGGCCGGTTACTCGGAAACTCCGAGTGAGGTAACTGACGGGGAGGCATGGAAAAAAGGTCGGCCAGTGGAAGGAAGGACGGCGAACCCGGAAACGAAGTCCGGTCAGGACCTTTCACCCGGAAACACCGATAAGCAGGAAAACAAACCTTCTGAACACACTGGCACTGCACAGCCGGGGGGTGAAGCAGGCATGTATGAAGACCGGAAGGGATTTTCACGGCAGGGATCCTTTCAGCTCAGTTCCTATGAGTGGGACTATGCTCCGTATATGTCCGCATGGATCAGAACAATCCAAAGGGAATGGATTGAGCCCCTCAGTTACATTGCAGGTCAGGGAAGGGGAGGTCGGGTGATGGTTAAAGTAGAAGTAACCACGGCAGGCAAACTAAAAACGCTTGATGTGCTATACTCCAATGTTAATAAGGAGATGACCGAATCGGCCGTTCGGGCCGTTATGAGGTCATTTGACCGGCCAGGGTTGCCTCAGCCATTTCCGGATTCTGTGCTTGCGGTAACCTTTTCGATGGTTTATCCGGTTCTGTAAATCACAGAAACCAGTCAAGCCGTAAAGATTACTTTGCATGGCCGTCAATCAATCCTTATTTTAGGTAATTAATTTTTCATCCCTTGTATCATTTCAGAGGTTATGTCACTGTCTGCAGGAAAGAAAAAAGTACTGGTGGTTGAGGATCTGGAAGATAACAGAGATTTTATCCAGCAGGTTCTTTCCGGTGAATACGATCTGATATTTGCCTCTGACGGCCGGATGGGTGTTGCCATGGCCAAGGCCAAACGCCCTGACCTGATCATTATGGATCTGAACCTCCCGATTCTGGATGGATGGGAGGCTACCCGGATTCTGCGGAGTGATCCCGGTTTATTTAACACCCCGATTATTGCTCTGACAGCCTACACGCTCGACAGTGATTACATGCGGGCCATGGAGGCTGGCTGTACCGATTTTCTTAACAAACCGATCATGCCTGCCGATTTACGCAGTAAGGTTAAAGAACACCTGGCGGTCCAATGAATTTAGCGACGGTACGAATCCACATCATAGAAAGCGATGAAGATTTTGCTGATAATGTAAAGCAGTCATTGCTTAAGCAGGATCAATATGATGTCACCATTTCCACAACCGGAAAAGAGGGAGTGGAAAGGGCCTTTAACGAGCTTCCTGATGTGATCATCGTTGCCACGTCGCTTCCCGATACCGATGGGTATAATGTACTGGATTTGCTGAAAAGTGCCCAAACCACCCACGAAATTCCCATTCTGCTGGTCAGTAATTCTGCACCGAGCACCGAAAAAATTGTTCATGGTCTCGAGATGGGTGCAGTTGATTTTGTGATTCGTCCGATTCATACAGCCGAATTCTGTGCGAGAGTGAAAGTTGCCATCCGGAACTACCGGATTCAGAAAAGCCTGAGAGAAAAGGCAGTGACCGATACCCTTACCGGTCTGTACAACCGTTCCATTCTCGAGTACCGCATGCAAACCGAACTGAAACGGTCTCAGCGGCATGGAATCCCCATTTCGGGTGTCATGGTTGATATTGATCATTTTAAAAAGATTAACGACACCTTTGGCCATTTGTTTGGTGACCAGGTGCTTAAAACCCTCGGAGAAATCCTGCTTCGCCGTGCACGTACCGATGATATCATTGTGCGGTATGGTGGTGAAGAGTTTTTACTGCTTCTTTTTGGTGCTGATTCTCAGGGTGCCTACGCTTTTGCCGAGCGGGTCCGCATCGATTTTCAATCGAAGATTTTTTATGTCAACGGTCAAACCGTGCATTTTACCCTTTCGGCCGGGGTGGCCCAATACTCGGCTTCCATGACCCCGACCCAATTTATCGATACAGCCGATAAGGCCCTTTATCTTGCCAAAAATTCGGGCCGGAACCGGGTCATATCAGCCAAGCAGGAGGATATTGAGGAGTCCCTTCCTCAGTAAATACGGTCCAACCATTTTCCGAATGACATTCGGACCCATCGAACCCGCTCCAAATTCTATTCGGATTTGGGGCCAGATTCCGAACCACATACAAAAAATAAATAAAAAGTATTAATAATATTAGTAACATGGTTGACATGGCCTAATATTGTTGGTAAATTCGTCCATATTATCCAAAAGTTATTCGGATGCTGGACGAAACAGACCTCAAAATCCTCACTGCACTTCAGACGGATGCGAAAGCAACCTATGCTGATATTGGTAAATTGGTGAATCTGTCGGGTCCGACTGTATTCGAGCGTGTGAAACGCATGGAAAAACTGGATATCATCAAAGGATATGGAGCCATCCTGAATCCGACGATGGTAAGCGGAAATTTCGCCGCCTTCATCCGTGTGTCAACCATTGCAACGGTTGATTCGGGTGCCTATAGTGAATTTTTAAAAGAAATTCCCGAAATTATAGATTGCTATGATGTAGCCGGCGATGACAATTTTCTGATCCGGATTGAAACCCATTCACCGGATGGATTATCAGAAATACTCCGCCGCATCCGTCTGATACCCGGAACCCTGCGGGCATCGACGGTTCTTGTTCTTTCCAAGGTATTTGAGCGGGGATATGATATTTCCCGGCTCGCAAAAAAACTTAAAGCATCATGAGGTGTCCCCATGTCCCGTGAAATAACCTCTGCTTCAACCCGGCTCCCCGGCCGGTTTGACCTGCATTCAGAAAGGCGATCGCTGAAGCTTGGTCTTGAGCATTCTCAGACCCTGATTCATTTCAGAAACCTTAATTTCTTTCCATTCCCCGAGTCTGGCTATATCAATACGGAATTTGCATTCAATGCCCGGCATTTTTTCGACAGTAACCAGGAAGGGGAGCCGGTATCGGTCCGGTATAATTTTGATCAGGCCGCAGACTGGCAAACCGACTTCCTCTCAGAACCCATTGTCTATCATCGCTTTTATTCCGGCGGTCGGAAAACCGTAACCATGCAGGCCAGGAAGGGCGACCTTCTGAGCGAGGTGGTTACCAAGGAAATCTATGTCAGAGAGGGGCTTCGTATCGGGGAAAGTCTTCTGAACGATATTGGGTTCAGTCCGGATGGAGACTCGATGGTGATTCTTTCGAGTAATCGCATTAAAGTACTGGGGATACAGTCTGGCGATACACTTCTGATCGGCGGTTATGAAGAAGAAGTAACCGTAATGAAAATGTCAGCGGATGGCGGAGTTTTGTTTACTGGCTCCTCTGCGGGAACCGTGAAGACCTGGAATCCGGTAACAGGGGAGTGTCTGCAGGTTTTTCATGCCCACGACGGATCGGTTCTTTCCCTTCATCCGGTACCCGGCCGGGAAGAAGTGCTGACTTATGGTTCTGATCAGAATCTGATTTTATGGTCGATTCAGAGTGGGACACCCGTCTGGACCGTGCAACTGCCAAGAGAATATGTGCGATCTCTGGCACTGTCTCCCGATGGGAACCGTTTTGCCCTCGGAAGTGAGTATAAGACCATCATTACCGGCGATATGAAAACAGGCGCCTGGGTTTCCCGGTTTGAATATGACAATTCCTGGATTGATTCATTGGTATATCAGCAGACCACCGGACGGTTGCTGGCCACCACCCGGAACGGTGAGTTCGCACGTGTTATCGATGTTGAGCATGAGCTGACCGTCATTGATGGGGGCTCCAGTGATAAGATGATGGGAATCGTTTTTTCGGGAGACGGACGGTTTGCCCTTTCTTCAAGCAAGGACCATCGGGTCACCATCTGGGATCTGACTGAAGGACATGTCCTTTCTGATTTTCACAGTACGGATGACTGGATTTTCAACAATCCGTTCAGTCAGGGTAAACCCTATGTTGCCTGCAGAGGGTGGGATAATTCCATTAAAATCTTTGATTATACCACCGGATCCTGTTATGCCATTTTCCTGATGCCGGAAGGGTACCTCAAAGCCAGTGAATTTCATCCGGACGACCGACGAGTGGCTGTTGGTGGAACGGATAATAAAATCAAAATCTGGAACCTGGCAACCGGTACTGTTGAATCGGCTTTTGATACCGGCTATGTCTGGCCGAGGACCCTGTCGTTTTCACCGGATGGAAAGCATTTTGCCTACGCCTCGGATGAAAAAACGGTTCAGATCTGGGATATCGATTCGGTCAGTTTTCTGCATGACATCGAAATTCCTGAAGACCGGATCAGACAAGTGGCCTTTTTTGGTATAGAGCCACTGATTCTGATCAGGGGTGAACAATCACTGACCATTTACGATTGCCGGACCAATGAGATTATCCAATCCTTTGAAGGCAATCAAAAGATCGTCAAGTCGGCGATTCTGAGTCCGGATGGTTCCTATTTATTGGCCTGTGGCCTGGATTACGTGGTTAAACTTTACGGACTGACCAACGGAAAGGTGATCACAGACTACCGCGGACTGACGTCGATGGCCATCGAAATCAGGGTTTCTGAAAACAACCATTTCGTTTATGCCCGTACGGAAGCTGGTCAGTTGGCGGTCTGGGATCGCGGATCCGGTTCACTGCTCTGGATGCTCGATGATCCGAAGCGAAAAGTCACCGCCATGGCCATTTCACCAGATGGTTTGGTTTTGGCCACGGGAATCCGTCAGGATTTGCAACTATGGTCCACGATCACCGGAAATGATCTAGGGACCATAGGTTCGCATCAGCAGAATATCACTGCGGTTGTTTTTCATCCCGACAAACCCATGGTGATGAGCGGGGGATTGGATAACATGACCCGGATCTGGTCTCTGCAGGAGCGGTCGATGATTGCAACCATCAAAGGAGGAACCAATCTGAGGGTTTCCCCGAACGGACGGTACCTGATGAATGGGTACGGTGGAGAAATGAGAATCTGGAATATTGACGAAGAATTGCGGGGATTGCGATGAACACGGCTCTTTATGAAATCTTTACCGCCTATTACAACCAGGCGGTGCAGGCTTCGGACCGCCATGACTTCAAGCAATCTTCAGAGGCTTTTGAAAAAGCGTTTGAAGTTCTGAGTGAGATCAGGACGGAATGTCTGCGGAAATATGCCGGCCGGAAAATCACCCGTGTCAGAACGGCGGACGAAATTGAGTTGGAACGGTTGAAAGGCCTGGTGACTGATCTGAGAAACCAGTTGGGCGATCGTTTTCTGGAACTGGATGATCTGGAAACCGAGCTGGGTTTGTTCCAGACCGACTACAATTTCCGGGTCGGGCGGTTATACCTTCAATTAGACAAACTGGATTATGAAATCAGAATGGTCCGGATGAAAATTGAACGGTTTCATGCGGGTAAACCGGTGGACGAGCAATCGATTCTTGATGAACTGACCGACCTGACGCGGCAGCTGGAAGCCGATGCGCATCAGCTGGATGAAGATGAGCGGACGCTGAGAGCTATGAAGCAAAGCCGCCGGGAATTGACTGAAGAACAAAAATCAGAGCTTAGAACCCTTTACCGGGATCTTGCCAAGATCTACCATCCGGATAAGGCCAGAAATGAGTCTGAACTGGCTTACTTTGATGAAGTGATGAAGGCAATCAATGATGCGTACCATCAATCGGATCTGGATGTGCTCAGGAAAATTGAAGCCAAGGCCCATCTGTATATCGAAGTGGAGCAGATTGGGGAATCCCTGGCTGGTAAAATTGATCGTTACCGGATGGAAGAGAAGAAACTGCGAGTCCTGACCGATTCAATTCAATCCAGACTGAAAGCCATCCTGGAAAGTGATTCTCACCAGTTGATGATCCGTGTCAAATCATATAAACCCGATCAGGATGCCTACTATCAGGGTCTGGCAGATGATCTGAATCAACGAATCCGTCGTAAACAAGTCGAGAAAGTACGTCTGGAAGAACAGTTTACTATCTTGACGCAGGCCACACGGGAGATGCTCGTTATTCTCTGATCCAGAAAAAACCGTATTATTGTGGCTGATAAGACTTTTTCCAAATTAAATCTTACATGCCATGATCAGGTTTTTACTACTTTCTGGTCTGTTACTTACCGGTCTGTCCCGGTCAGAGGGACAGACGACTTCTTCTGTTACCATTCAGGGAACGGTACAGATTCAATCCTCACAGTCCGCCCTCGGGGTCCGCGAGCGGGGGGCTTTGTACAGAAGCCGTTACCAGGCTAAAAAGACCCCCTCCAAAGCTGAAAATTCGAATCCGCTTGAAGATGCCATCGTCTATCTGACGCGGATTGATCAGCCCATCAAACCGGAACCTCTTTCGAATTCACCTGAACTGAATCAGAAGAATGTCACTTTTCATCCAAGGGTCACGCCTGTTACCGTTGGGTCCACCGTTTCGATCGTAAACATGGACCGGATTTACCACAATGTATTCAGTAAGTCTCCGGTTAAAAGTTTCAATATTGGCAAGCGTCTGACGGGTGAAACCATCTATCAGGCGTTTGAACGACCTGGTGTGGTTCAGGTTTTCTGTAACATTCACACCAACATGTCTGCATACATCCTGGTGCTGGATACGCCTTTTTTTCAGCGTGTATCACCACAGGGAACCTTCCGCTTTGACGGATTGCAGCCTGGCACCTATCGGGTGGATATATTTCATCCTGATTTCAAGGGGGAGCCCATCGAAATCAGAGTGGAAGCAGGAAGTGACCGCCAACTTAAGCTGACGATCGGATAATTATGCTGAACAAAATTCAAGTCAGGATTATCCTGCTTTTCAGTTCTCTTGTCTTTATTATTCTCCTGGGGGTATTGCTGATTATCACCCGGTCGGTGGGTGATCAGATTGCCGACAAAGTCCGGAAGGATTTCAAAAAGTCCCAGGCCACCTTCGAGGTCATTCAGCGGCAGAATTATGAACGGCTGGTGGAAACGTCTCTGATTTTATCGGACCAGCCATTACTGAAGGAGACCCTATCGCTGATCGGGCAACCGGAATCAAAGCCTGAGGTGATTCACGAAACGGTACTGATCGGAATCAGTGACATGGCCAGCCCTATCAAAACCGATCTGTTTGTGGTTACAGACCGGGAGGGCGTTCAGGTTGCAAGTCTTACCAATCCGGAAGCATGGGGAGACACCCTGACCTGGAGGGAGACCATCCGCAGGTCCATTGAGGGCATTGATCCCGTTCTGAATCCTGACTTTATCGATTTGTGGACGATTGAGCCATATGTGTATCAGGTTGTGTCGGTTCCATCATTTGTTCCATCGGCGACTTCGGTTCTGGGAACACTGACCCTTGGGACCATTCTTGGACAAAAGGAGGCAGATACACTGAAATATCTGTCGGGGTTTGATGTTACCTTTTTGCAGGATACCGTCATTTTTGCATCGACACTGTCCCGGTCGGACCAGTTTCAGCTCGAGGATATTTTACAGAATCATCCCGATTGGTTTGATGTGGTCCGGTCACAGATGGCAAGCTCGCCTGTTTTTGATGTCACGCTGAGTCATAACCGATACTTCAGTGTTATGGCCCCATTGGGGAAGGGTGAAAATGCCTACTATATTCTCTCTGCTCCAGAAAGTCAGCAACTGGCCATAATAACCGCGATCGAACGGCTGATTTATCTGACCGGGGCATTTGGTTTGTTTCTGGCCATCATCCTGTCGGTCCTGGTTGGAACCACCATCACACGACCAATCACAGCCTTGTCGGTTGGCGTTGAAAAAGTAAGGCAGGGAAATTATGACATCAGCCTTCCTGTAACCTCGAAAGATGAATTGGGCACACTGACCTCGGCCTTTAATGATATGACCCGTGGACTCAAGGAACGCTTTCACCTGCTGCGGTATGTGGGCAGCCACACCAAAGAAATGATTGGTAAGGTGGCGGGGACCGATGCCGATTTTGCAGGCCGCCGGATGGATGTAACCGTTCTGTTCAGCGATATACGCGGATTCACCGCCTTTTCTGAAAAGACTGAGCCCGAAGTGGTCATTCAGATGCTGAATCAGTATTTGTCCGTTCAGGCCGATCTGGTCGAAAAATTTCAGGGATCGGTGGATAAATTCGTGGGCGACGAAATGGTTGCGATATTCATGAATGAAGGACATCAGCAACGGGCTGCAGATTGTGCCCGGTCAATCATGCAGGCGACCAGGGAACTGAACCGGGAGGCCGATACCCAGATTGGAATCGGAATCGGAATCAATGCCGGTCAGGTGGTTCTTGGAAACATGGGCTCTGCAAACCGGCTGGATTATACCGTTATCGGTGCCAATGTCAATCTGGGGGCCCGTTTGTGCAGTGCAGCACGGGCGCAACAAATTTTAATAACAGATTCCGTTAAAAGAGGCCTTGGGGAAGAAATCCCCATCAAGCCGTTAGAACCCATGTCATTCAAGGGATTCAGTGAGCCGATTCCCATCTATGAGGTGTTATCATGAGAAGATTGTTTGTACTGACCATTGCCCTGTTTTTAATAGAAGTCCAGGCCGGGTTTTCCCAGGTTCAGTGGAGTGGGTTGCTCGATGCAGGTTTTTCGATGGGTGAGGTCGATTCAAAAACGATCACCAATGGCATTGGAAACCGGTATCCCAACTTTTCGATCATGAACCTCCACCTGTTTTTTGGTTCACAGGTTACGGATCGCTGGAGTGTCTCGGGAAAATTTTTATATGCACCGGGTTGGTATGGCGAAGAAAGCTGGCCGAGACTGGCCTTTGCGAGTTTGAACTATGATTCGGAAGATGAGACGTGGGGAGTGTCTGCCGGCCGGTTGCTGACGCCGTTCGGGCTGTATCCCAAACGACAGCATTCAACGGAGTCGATTTCATTTACACCTCCCCTGGCATACGGGTTTTTTATCAACATGAGCCGTCTGCGTGGGTTCTGGCCTAAAACCGGAGATACCGGCAGTTATGGATCAGAGGATGTGGGACTGACCCCTGCCACTTTTCTGGGATATCAGACTGGTTTTAAAGCCTATTTTGTTTATGAAGATTTTTTTGAGTCGGAAGTGATGGTTTCCAATGAGCCCGTTTCAACCGGCGGAAATCTGAAGGCGAATGGAAGTCTGTCGGTGACCGGGCGACTAGCTCTGCGGCCCGCCATTTGGGCGGTATTTGGTTTTTCGGGAAGTTATGGCTCCTTTATGACCAAAGACGCTGTGAATTCGGTACTGACCGATATTGAGGAAAATAAACAACTGACCATTGGTGTCGATGGAGTGCTGGCTTATTCCTATTTCGAACTGAGTGGTGAGTATCTGTGGTCCAGATGGACGGCCCCCATGTTTAAGGATGGAGTATTTGTTCCCAATGGAAACGGGATTGGGTTCCGGTCCTTCAGTCTGACCAATCATGGGGCTTACGCAGACCTGAAGTTCGACATTCCCCAGATTCCTGGATTGTTCCTGGCTGGACGGTTTGATCGGATCTGGTTTGACCCGGTTGTTTTTCCGGATGGAAAAGAAAAGCAATGGGATATCGACACGGACCGGCTGACAGCTGTGGTCGGGTACACCATTGATCAGGGAGTGCTGATCAAACTTGTCGGATTTAAACAAACCAATGAAGGAACCGATCCCAAGGATGATGGGGCCGCTGCAATCATGTCATTCAGTTTCTGAGCAGGGAGGATAAATGGACCGGAGAAATTTTTTAAAGTTATCTGGGACCGGTACGCTGGGAGCCGGGTTGCTGCTGGCCGGTTGTGATATTCTAGAAACCGATTCACGCGCTGCAGATCCATCGGGCGACATCAACTTATTAAAAAAAGTGGTTGAAATGGAAGGTGTTGCCGTTGCCACCTACCAGTTTGCCGCCGCATCGGGTGTTCTTTCCACACCAGTGGTTATTGAAACAGCTGTGGCGTTTATGGATAGTCACCGGACACATGCCGTTTACATCAACAATGTCCTTCAATCACTGGGCGGGGCCACGGTTAACTGGGAATCTGTACAAAAGGATCCGAGGGCGGCAGGCGTTTCAAGTGAATCTCAGGTTGTTTCTCTTGCAACGATTCTGGAATACGAAGCGGCCAAAGCATACTTCGAGCATATGTTCAATTCGGTTCTTTCCACCCGGGAGGCCAAAAAGGCTCTCGCCGATATTTATCCCATAGAGGCAGCCCATTACCTGAAGTATCGTGAGTTACAGGGGCTGAGCGGAATCACCTCGACGGACCTGTTTACTGCGTTGGGTTCTCCCTGATTTTTTTGAATTGATTTTCCAAGTCCCGTATTTTTATAAGTTTATATAAATCACGGGAAAAGTCATGTCTGTCCGCGTTCGTTTTGCCCCCAGTCCCACCGGTTACCTCCATGTCGGAGGTCTCAGAACCGCACTTTACAATTATCTGTTTGCTAAGAAAAATGGCGGAAAATTTATCCTTCGGATTGAAGATACCGACCGTACCCGGTTTGTGCCGGGTGCCATGGAGAACCTGGTTGAAACCCTCCGTTGGTCCGGACTAGATTTCGATGAAGGTCCGGGAGTTGGTGGTCCGCATGGTCCCTACATTCAATCAGAACGGACGGCGCTTTATCAGGAAATGGGCCGGAAACTGTTGGAAGACGGACATGCCTACAAGTGTTTCTGTACCGCAGAACGGCTTGATGAAATGCGGCTGATTCAACAAAAACTCGGTCAGCCCCCCCGATATGACAAATTGTGTGAACATCTGACACCCGCCGATATCAGGGAAAAAGAAGCAGCGGGATTGCCTTATGTGGTCAGAATGAAAGTACCCGAACGCCCGGTCCGGTTTACCGATCTTATCCGCGGGCTGATCGAAATCACCCCGGAAAACATTGACGATCAGGTTCTTCTCAAGTCGGATGGGTTCCCCACGTACCATCTGGCCAACGTGGTGGATGATCATGACATGCAGATTACCCATGTGATTCGTGGAGAGGAGTGGTTACCGAGTACACCAAAGCATATTCTTTTATACCAGTATTTTGGATGGCAACCACCACAATTTGCTCATTTGCCGCTTTTACTGAATGCCGATCGCAGCAAACTTTCGAAACGTCAGGGTGATGTGGCCGTTGAAGATTACCGGGCCAAAGGGTATGAAAAAGAGGCCCTGATTAATTTTGTCGCCTTTTTGGGATGGAATCCCGGAGAGGAACGGGAGATTTTTTCGCTCGGTGATCTGGCTTCCGTTTTTACCCTTGACCGTGTGGGTAAAGCTGGTGCCATATTCAATATTGACAAGCTGAACTGGATGAACCAGCAGCACATCCGGCTAAAATCGGGACAGCAGTTGCTGGTACCTTTGAAATCACGTTTTCTGGAAGCAGGTTATTCTGCCCCGGATGAGTATCTGATCAAAGTGATCGACCTTCTGAAGGACCGGGTGAATTTTCTGCATGATTTTGTTCAGTTTTCCAAACCATTCTTCTCGGATCCCGATCGGTACGATGAGGAAACCATTCAGAAAAAATGGACCCCCGATACCGTGCTTCATCTGACCGGATTGAAAGCCACTTTTTCAGCGGTATCCGATTTTTCTCATCAGCAATTAGAAGATGCCTTGAAGGTCTATGCAGAACAGGCCGGAATTAAGCCGGGAAGTCTGGTACAGCCTCTCCGGATTGTTATTTCGGGAGAATCCTCAGGACCGGCACTTTACACCATGATGGAGATGCTTGGGAAAGCGACCTGTCTGGGCCGGATGGACAAGGCTTTGTCCGCCATCAAGGTGGCCCAGGTTAAACCCTGAGACCCCTTCGGGTATCTAACCAGACAGAATATGGAGCCGGCCGACGATCACCTGAACCCTGCAGATGACCCTGCGCTGATCAGAGCCTTTCTGGACAGGCGATCGGAGCCAGCTTTCACCCGTCTGGTAGAAAAGTACCAGAAAAGGGTATACTGGACAGTCAGGCGATCGGTTGGGTCGCATGAGGATGCCGATGAAATCACACAAGAGGTATTTATTCAGGTTTACCGGAAACTCGACCAGTTCCGGGGAGATTCCGGATTTTTTACCTGGTTATACCGGATTGTCATTAACCAGATCAGGCATCATTTCAGAAGACAGAAACCTTTTACGACTTCTGAGGAAAACGACCTGCAATTGCTCAGAGATCCGGATGGATCACCTGAAGACCATTTGCAGAAAAAGGACTGGAAAGAACAATTAGACCGGGTTATTCAATTGTTGCCTCCGCAGCAACGATTGATTTTTATTCTCAGGTATTATGATGAATTGCCTTATGAAGAAATTGCGCGACAGACAGGCCGTTCTCTGGGAGCCTGCAAAGCCAACTTTTTCCATGCGGTGCAAAAAATAAAAGGAGCATTGGGTCATGAAAATCCGCTGTGACCGCTATGCGGACGAAAAAAACCTGACTGACTATTACTGGGAGGTTCATTTACCGGAATGCCGCAAGTGCCAATCCTGGTTTGAGTCGGTTGAAAAGGAAGTTCAGTCGGTCCTTCCCGCAATGGTTGAAAACGAGGACTCCGATTATTTTACAAAATTACCCGACCAGATTCTGAACAAATCACGGCGGCGTGTTTGGATGTCCCGTTTGGTTTCTGTGGCAGCAACCGCAGCCCTTTTTATTGGTGTATCGGTGCTGGCAGGCTACCTGGTTTTGCGTCAGGAAACCATAGCGGTTGAAAACGGATACGAACTGCTTGGTTATTTTAATGCGGATTCTCCCGACTTTCTGCGCTATGGTCAGGACAGTGAATCTGAAACCACTCCGGATTGGGGTGAGTTGATTGAGGAATGGTCTTCAGAAACCGGATTTCCTGTATCGGAACCAGACATTTCCGGTGAGACAATTGATGAATGGTATGAAACAATGAAAAATGAGGAAACCGGAGGTTGAAATGAGACATCTGTGGACCCTGCTGTTTGTTTTTCTTCTGGCTTTTCCCGCAGCCGCGCAGGAAGAAATGGTTCCAGCTGAATACCGAGGCAAAATCAGAGAACTCAGAATCTGGAAACTGACCGACCGGCTCAATATCACCGATGAGCAATCTGGTCCATTTTTCTCGATGCTGAATAAACATCTCGACGAGATGGATAAACTGCGCGAGGAGCGCAAACAACTTTTTCAGACGTTAAAAAAACGCGAAAAAGAAATGTCTGCATCAGAGCTAACCACCTTAAGTTCACAACTGATTGCCCTGGAGCAGCAAATGCTGGATTCGAGAGCCACCTACCTGAAGTCAGCACAGAAGTTACTGACTCCATCACAATATGCAGCGCTGCTGGTGTTTGACTCAGAGTTCTATCACGAATTCGTCAGGAAAATGGAGCGGGGAAAAAACAAGCGGTCCGGAACTGATGCAAAATAAGACGGGACGTCTGTTTCTCGATCATGCGTCCACCACCTGGATGGATGAGGAGGTCCGGGCAGAAATTGACAGAGTTACCATGGAGATTGGCGGAAATCCCTCCAGTATTCATGAAGAGGGCCGTCGTGCACGCTTTCTGATCGAGGAATCGAGAGAAACCGTTGCCGGATTACTGGGACTCAGGCCATCCGAGGTTGTTTTTACCGGTTCAGCCACAGAGTCAATAAATTCCGTTCTTCAGGGCTATTACTGGTTAACCACTCCGCTCGCCACTTTCTACAGTACCCTCGCCGAACACCATGCCACCACCGAAACCATTGAATTTCTGGGTGACTATGGTGCCCGGTTTCATTGGTTGCCGGTTGACAAATGGGGAACTCCGGATATTGATTCCGTCACTGGTCCTGCACTGGTTTCACTGATGGCGGTCAACAATGAACTGGGAACGATTCTGCCATCGGGTTTTTTGCAGGAACTGAAGAAAAAGCAGGTAAAAATTCATATTGATGGGGTTCAGGGACTGGGTAAGATCGACATGACACCTTATCTGTCTGCAGACTTTCTCTCATTTTCCGGTCACAAAATCAGAGGACCCCGTGGTGTCGGATTAATGATCATCAGACAAGGAAACGAATTGAAACCGTTGCTCCATGGCGGTTCTCAGGAACGGAACCGGCGTTCGGGTACCGAGGCAACAGCTCTCATTGCCGGGTTCACCCTTGCTCTGAAAAAGGCATTGAAAGATCGGGCACCTGTTTCGGATCAGATCAGATCAGTCAACCAGCATCTGAGAAGTCTGTTGCAGGACCGTCTTCCTTCCATCCGGGTCAATTCACCGGAGACGGGTTCGCCCTGGATACTGAATCTGACGCTGTTCCTTCCGGACGGACGGCTGGCCGATGGGGAAGCGGTCATTATGGGACTCGATTCGGCCGGAATCTCGGTCAGCAACGGGTCGGCCTGCTCATCGGGCAGTTTTGAGCCTTCACATGTTCTGTTTGCAATCGGACAGTCCACAGAAGAGGCCAGATCCGGCCTGCGGATTTCCTTTGGGCATGATCAGAGTCTTTCTGACGTTCAGCGGTTTGTTGAAGCGCTTTATACGGTTCTTTCCCGCCAATTCTGATCTTCGCCGGCATTCAGCACGCCATACCGGAGTCCATGATCAGACACCATCAGCTGATCGGTGCCAGCCCATCTGAGCGATTCGGTCAGTATAATCGTACCGGCGAGAATCAGATCATACCGTTTACCAAAAATGGGATATCGTTCTAAAAGACCCTTTGGAGGGAGTTTCGAAAATTCCGCCGCATTTGATTCGAGCCACCCAAGACTGAGAACGGATCCGTGAACAACAGTTGCTTCGTACTTTTTTAACTGATGAAAGGCTGCACTCAGACTGGTGGGTGTGCCCGCGACGCCCACCCATTGAGTATCGGATGGGGGAGTGACCTGAAGTTGGGAAAGCTGTCTTTTAATTTCCTGTCTTAAACCGTCTAAATCGAAGGATTCCGGATTCTCTGAATGAAGGTGAAACTGTTCGGAATACCGGACGGTCCCCATGTTGAGGCTTTTTTTAAACCGGATGGACTCTGTGGTACCGATGATATATTCGGTACTTCCTCCGCCGATATCGATCAGACCAATGGGCTTTGATGGATCCGGATTCAATCCGGTAAGTCCGCCTGAGTAGGTGTATTGTGCCTCCTCATCCCCCGAAATGACTTCAATTGTTAATCCGAAATCCCTTTGAATCTGGTCAATTACTTCCTGACGGTTCGAGGCATCCCGCATGGCCGATGTCGCAATCAGACGACAGTGACTGACTCCGGTCTTATCCATTATTTTCAGGTAATCGGTAAGAATTTTTCCGAGTCGACCGATGGCATCCGCGCCGATTTTTCCTGTTTTCTGCAAACCCTCACCCAGCCGGGCAATGGAGGAATAATCTCCCAGAATTCTGTTGTTCCCGGTATCCTGTATTGTCATCAGAACCGTGTTGGTTCCAATATCGAGTACTGCGCGAATCATCGGGTCCACTCCATGGCAATCCACTCATTTTCCTGAAGAACCCTCAGAAGGGAAAACCCGGCATCCTGAAAGGCTTTCCGTATTGAAGTCTCATCAGTTGAAAGCAGACCGCTGATCAGGAGAATTCCCCCGGGTTGTAAGTGAGTTTGGTAGAAGTCCACTTCCTGCAAATGAATGACCCGGTTCACATTTGAGAGAATGACCGGGTAGGGGCCAGTTCCCCTGACGATGGAGAAGTCACCTTCCCGTAACGAAAGCTGTTCGGAGATTCCATTCAGCTCCAGGTTTTCCCGGGTGTTTTTCACCGACCATTCATCAATATCAAAAGCCATTACTTGAGGAGAACCGAGCTTCAGGGCTGCGATGGCCAGGACACCGGTTCCGGTACCACAATCCAGAACAGGTTTTCCGGTCAGGTTTAGTCCGCGCAAAGCACGGAGCATGAGCCGGGTGGTTTCGTGATATCCCGTACCGAAGGACATTTTCGGATCGATGCGGATGGAAACCGGCCAGGTCTGACCGGGAGGCGACCAACCGGGATAGATACAGAAAAAATCATCAATAATGATTGGCTTGATTTCCGATTCCCATAATCCGTTCCAATTCTGATCGGGTAGGGAGTCAATCTGGTAGGAGGAGATCAGGCCGGCGTGCCTTTGTGCATCGAGCCAGTCGGTAACCATTTGAGTGACAGGTTCCTGATCTGTAAAATAGAGGGTCATCTGATCGAACCCTTCTTCGAGTCCCAGGAACCCATCCTGGTCGGCTGTCCACTCACTCAGGGTCAGGTAATTTTCTTCCGGTATGGTCACCGATATTTTCAAAAATGATTTCATGGCCACGAAACTACCGGTCATGGTTTAACAATTCAACTGAGAGTCGAAACCCTTTCAGCTTCGGTTCGTATACCCGTTCAAATTTCAGATACTGAAAGCAGAGGAAAACATGAAATCTATGGTTACCGCCACCGTGTTATTTCTGGCCGGATGGACAAGTCTTTCCGCGCAGGAATTAATTGAAACCCGCACCCTGTCGGGATCTGACCTGAAAGAAGTCTATGTCTCTACCCTGGGCGGAGATATTGAAGTGGAATCCTGGTCAGTAGCAGAGGTTCGTATTGACATTTTCCTGAACAAATCCTCTGATAAGTCGAAAAAGGATTTTGAAGAGCGTTATGAAAGACGGTTCGGGGTTGATAACGGCCGTGCATGGATCGAAATAAAATACAAAGGAAAATCCAAGTGGAATTTCTTTAACTGGACGCACTCGGTGGGACATACGGTTGTTGTAAAAATGCCGAAGTCACTTAACCTGCAGTTAACCACGTCGGGTGGAGACATTCAGGTAAGGGAAATCACGGGTGCAGCCACCATCAGTACGTCGGGTGGGGATGTGAAGGTCACCGACCTGATCGGAGTTCTGAAAGCTTCAACCAGCGGTGGTGATCTGGTGCTTTCTTCGATTACCGGAAAAATCTACGCCAGCACCTCGGGTGGTGATATTAAGGTTAACACGGTCAGCGGTGTGACTGAAGTCAGCACTTCCGGGGGCGATGTCAATGTAAAAAATGCCAAGGGTTTTGTGGATGCCTCAACCAGCGGTGGTGATATATATGTGGATATCCGGAAGGAATGTGACGGAGTCCGTGCATCAACCTCTGGCGGTGATCTGGTTGTGAACCTTCCGGCAGCAACGGCACTCAATCTGGATGCGCGCACCACCGGAGGCCGGGTTTCGATTACCGATGACCTTGAAGTCAGTTTCAAGGGGACCATGAAAAAGGACAAGGTTGACGGGAAGATCAATGGTGGCGGTCCCGACGTTCATTTGAGAACCTCGGGTGGAGACATCCGGATCAGTGGTCAGTGATTGTTGGCAGTCGGATCGGTGTTTTTCCGAACCAGTGAAATCCACCGATCCAACACTGCTTTTTCCAGCCGGTAACGGCTTTCTTTTGAATCCATCCAGAAATTAATCATCAGTACGAATTCTGCTGCCGGCTGACCGTCGATAAGAATCAATCCTGCCAGATTCTGAACCGTATTCATGCTCCCGCTTTTTGCCACGATGACTGCCGTGGTATCCGCCAATCTGAACCGGTCATCCAACGTTCCTGATTCTCCATAAATGGCCAGACCGGTTTTGAAAGCCGGCTCATTCCGAAATGTCTGAAGCACTTTCCCCAAAGCGGCTGGGGTCAGCATGTTGTATCTGGATAATCCGGATCCATCCACCAGCCGGCCATCCGGTGCAGGTACCGGATTTTGTTTCAGGTAACCGGCAACCGATCCGTTTCCCCCGTTTTTCAAAGACCAATACCGTAGAATCTGTTCGGCGGCCAGGTTATTGCTCTGGTTTAAAATCAGATGAGTAAGTTCACCCGGGTCGTGGGCAATCCGGTTACTGAACACGGGCAGTTGCGGTACGGTCACGATGCTTAAGACATTCTGAAGGGATGAAGCCCGTAACCACTGATACAGGTACCTGGAAGGATTTCTGATAGAAAGTTTTCGGGTGACAGAGCCGGATGAATCGGGGGGAATGGTTACCAGCAGGGTATCAGAGGCCGGGGGGCGGGTAACCGACAGACTGCTGCCAGGCTTGATCCGGTAGGGAAGCTCCCAGGGTTCCTGGAGGATTGTGATAGAATCTCTGGTGCACTGAACGGTGACGGTCTGAACATTCAGGTTTACAGGAACTGCCGAAAAATAAGGCTGATAATCGGCAGGCTCGTCATCGGCCATCCAACCGGCACCCCAGACCCGGGAGGAATCATATGGCAAATGATACAGAATGACCCGTTTGACTGGACCGGATGTTAAAATACAGTTCCTCAGGTCGTTATAACCGAGAAGCGGGTTTCCGGGAGCCGCCAGTCTGAGCGTGGAGTCGGCGGGGTCATAATTCCATGTGGTGGAAGAAAAGGACGGATCACCGGACACCTGTTTTAGCACCGGATAGAAATATAACTTCGTCAGGGAGGCCGGGATGAAGTACCGGTTTGCCTGAAAGGAATCGAGCACCGTCCCTTCCGTATCGGAAAACCAATACCCCACGTAACTTTGCGGATGAAAGACAGGCAGACTGACTGGTTTCCGGATTTCCGGCTGACAAGCCACTGCGATTCCGGCAAAAAGACAGACCACAAGTTTTTTCAATGCAGTTCCGTTGATATGATGGAAAAATTTATCTACCTTTAAAGTTATTTTCGACGGAGATATACATGCAAGCCGGAATCCATCCAAATTATCAGGAATGCCAGGTAAGTTGCCTGTGCGGAAACTCATTCAAGACACGTTCCACCAACAAAGAGCTGAAAGTGGAAATTTGTTCAAACTGCCATCCATTCTTTTCCGGTGGAAAGGATCGTCTGATCGATACCGCCGGCCGGGTTGAAAAGTTTAACAAGCGGTACGCTGCCGCCCAGCCGAAAAAGTAATACCAGATGCAGGAAGGATGGACAGACGTCCATTCCTTCCGTTTCTGAATTCTGCCAGCCGGCCCATCCATGCTTTTTGGTCTTTTTGACGACCCCGCTGTTTCCCGATTTTTTCCTCTTACTTATTCCCGTTCATTTGCTCATTTACGCACGGGTCCCCTTACACCTGCCGACCATTTGCAGGTTCTGACCGGTCATCGGTTCTGGGGAGTGAAACCAACCTCGCATCTGGCCGCTTTCTATCAGCATACCGGGCAATTGCCCGTGTTATTTGGTGAACCTGTTTTATTTATCAACAGCCGGGTTCGTCATCTTGAACAGGTTCTTGCTCATTGTTCAGAGCTGAGCGGATCTGGAATGGCACTGACCAATGATGCCGATCTGATCGCCGTGGTAGTTGGTCCGGATCAGCTCATGGATTTTTTCCTTGCAGAGGATCCAACCCGTTTTGTGCAGAAATCGGAAACAATTTCTGCCGGATTATTTAACCACACCTGGGAAGTGGTCCTTGATAGCGGACTGGCCATCGAAGATCAGGCCGGGCTTCTGGCCAGATCGGGGAGATTCAAGGCATCCGGATCGGTTTACAGGGGTGCCACCATGGGTGATCATGAGTTATGGATTTCGCCATCGGCAACTATTCATCCCTTTGTAGCCTTTGACTTACGGAAAGGTCCTGTCTTTCTGGATGACCAGGTGGAAGTCATGTCTCACAGTGTCCTTTCCGGGCCGCTTTATATCGGAGCTGGTTCGAAAGTAAAGGCGGGAAGTACCTTCTACCCGAATACCATCATTGGTCCGGTTTGTAAGGTGGGTGGGGAATTGGAAGATGTGATCATTCAAGGTTATTCGAACAAACAGCACGCCGGATTTCTTGGACACAGTTTTATCGGCAGCTGGTGCAATCTTGGTGCCGATACCAATAATTCTGATCTGAAGAACACCTATGCACCGGTCGATATCTGGGAAAATGGAAAAATGGTTTCTACCGGATCTCTTTTTATGGGTCTGATCATGGGGGACCATTCCAAAACCGGAATTAATACCATGCTGAATACCGGATCGGTCATTGGCTTTTCTTCCATGGTGTTTGGTGCCGGTTTTCCAGACCGCTTTATCCCTTCCTTTCATTGGTCTGCCGATGGAAAACTGATTCCGTTCCGATTAAACAAAGCCATTGAAACAGCCCGTGCCGTGATGGGCCGCCGGTCTGTCCCCTTCACAGATGCCGATCAGACTTTATTCGAGGACATCAGGAATCTGGCCGTCCTGGAGCACAAATCCTCTTCATGAAAACATTTCGCTCGGTATCCCTTGATATAATTTCCGGTTTCTTTAACCGGCCCGGCAAACTTACCACTCTGATTGATCAGCACCGTCAGCAAAAAAAATGGCCTGCTACCTGGCATGGACAGGTTCAGGAATCGGTTCTTGGAACCATCCGGTTGTATCAGCCGATTGGTGATCTCCTGCGGTCCCGTCTGAACAAAACCCCTCCGCCAGATATAGACCGGGCGCTTCATCTGGCCGTTTATGAATTGTTTCAGATGGATTCGATACCCGCTTATGCTACGGTCAATTCCTGGGTTGATGAAATTAAATCGAGAAAACCCGGTCTGGCCGGTCTTGCCAATGCCGTCCTGAATGGAATCTCGAGAGAGGTGAAACCGGAGGATTTTGTTAAAACCTGGTCTGAGAATCTTCCAGAGTGGTTCGGGAGTGATTTTGAAAAGGTTGGCACGCCCGCGAGTAGGGAAGACTGGACGAGATATATGAGCACCCGTCCGGTTCAATGGGCGGTGGACTGGTCAGACAGTGAAAAGCTGGTTCGCATTGAAGATGTTCCGGCGGCCCTTCAGTCCGAAGCCTTTCTTTCAGGAAATCAGCAATTTATTGACCATTCCTCCTGGCTGGTGGCCGATTATGGCTATGATCCATCCTCAACTTCACTCATCGATGCCTGTTCAGGACCTGGCGGTAAACTGATAATCTGGGCTAAACGATCCGGAACCAGTCTGAAAACTCAGGCGATCGACCTGAACCGTGGACACCTGGACCGTCTGAAATCGAATCTGAAACGACTGAATGTGATGGGTGAGGTGTCGGTCCATCAAACCGATCTGATGGCGTTTAATCCGGAAGAACAAGTTGATACTGTGTTGCTCGATGTTCCTTGTACGGGTTCGGGTGTCATGAACCGCAAACCGGATATCCGGTTTAACCGGTCGGAAAAAGACCTCAGGGATCTGATTCTGCTGCAGCGGTCTTTTCTGGACCGTGTTGCCGACTGGGTTCGTCCGCAAGGCCGGTTGGTTTACTCGACCTGCTCGGTACTCTGGTCTGAGAATGAGCAGCAGATTCTGGATTTCCTCTCACGCCGACCAGATTACAAACTGGAAGTGAATCAGGCATTCAGGGAACCCGCTCTGGTCACCCATATGGGATTGCGGACCGCGCCTCAGGGTCGACCACTTGATGGTGCCTGTGCCTTTATTTTAATCAGACATGCATAGTTTATCACTTAAAATTCTTGAAATGGCTGCGCTTGGCGGCCCGTTCTTTTCGAAAGCCTCCCTGATCAGATGGATTGATCGGATTGGAGAGAAAGCAGCTGAGACTGCGCTGGAAGAGGGAATTGAGAGTTTTTATCTGGGATCCTTTCAGGGAACCCATTTCTATTTTAAATCCCGCAACAAGTATGAGTCGGTTCTTTCAGGAACTTCTCTGACCCAACGGAAACGGTTCCTGAAAGAAAGACTGGAACAGACCCTTTCTCAGCGCAAGGAACCCTACGATATTCTGGCAGTCATGGCCACCCAACTCGGAGCGGTGGATGATGCGATTGGTTTCTGGAAACAATCCTCCCTAACCTATCTGGAGTTTTCGGCCTGGTTTCCGGCCAGACAGGCTTTCGAAAATGCCAGGCTGCTTCTTTTAAACCAAACACTTCCTTCTGATCTGAAATCATTGGAATCCATCATTGAACTGATGATCACCGAGTTTTCATCGATGGACATGCTTGAATTGAAAAAGCGGGATCGTGAACAGCTGTACACCTTTCCGGTGACGGTCAATGATCAGATTCAACTGACCGTTAGTAAATCGGCCGATCAGCCGGTACCGGAACTTGAATCCATGCAAAAAGCCTATATCCAACACACACTTGATCAGGTTGGCGGAAATAAAACCCGTGCAGCACGTTTATTGGGAATAAACCGTACCACGCTGATCATGCGAATGAAAAAAATGGGAATGATGTAACATGAAAATGATTATTCCGATGGCCGGGAAAGGAACCCGCCTTCGTCCTCATACGCATACCACACCGAAACCGCTCATGATGGTTGGTGGGAAAATCATGCTGGGCGAAATTCTTGATACTCTCACGTCGACATCCGATCAGCGTTTCGAAGAAATTGGTTTTATTCTCGGAGATTTCGACAAGGAGGTTCAGGCAAACCTGAATCAGTTGCTGACCGGATACAACATCCGGTCGTCGTTCTTTCTACAGGACCCGCCTCTTGGAACCGGACATGCCATTCATCAGGCGAAACCGCTTTTAAACGGTGAAGTGCTGGTGGCCTATGCAGATACCATTTTCGATGCAGATCTTTCCGGTCTTTCTGATCTGGATGCCGATGGGGTGATATGGGTGAAGGAAGTGGAAAATCCGAAAGCCTATGGTGTGGTAGTTGAGGAAAACGGGATAATCACCCGGTTTGTCGAAAAACCCACCGAACCGGTATCAAATAAAGCAATTATCGGAGTCTACTATTTCCGGAAAGGCGAGGAACTTGCAAAGGAGCTGGATGCGCTGATTGCAGAAAACCGGACCGTCAAAGGTGAATATCAGTTGACGGATGCACTGGAAGCACTGGTCAACCGTGGATTCAGGTTCAGAACCCGAACGGTCCGTTACTGGCTCGATTGCGGGAATGTTCAAAACCTGCTTGATACCAATCGGTTTCTGCTCGGAATGAACCGTCATCAGGCCCCCGCCTCGCAGGTCGAAAATTCGGTGATCATTCCACCTGTTTTTCTGGCACCGGGTGCTGTTGTCCGGAATTCAGTAGTGGGTCCCAATGTTTCGGTGGGAAGTGGCACCACCCTTGACCAGTGTATACTCAGTAACAGTATTATCAATGATCACTCCAGACTGAGTCTGGTTACGGCCAAAGATTCGATCGTTGGCCGTAATGTGTCGGTTGAAGGACCGATCAGGAAACTCAATGTGGGTGACCATACCGACATCATCAATTAAACAAAAGAACAAACCATGAACCGCGAACAAGTAATAAAAGCACTCAGCAGGGTAAATGACCCGGACCTTAAGCAGGATCTTGTAACTCTGAACATGGTGAAGGACATCCGGATTGAGGGATCCTCCATCCAGGTAACGATCGATCTTACGACACCGGCCTGCCCCATGAAAGAAAAAATCCAGGAAGATTGTGTCAGAGAAATCAAAGCAGAAACGGGTTCTGCTGATGTACAGGTGAACATGACTGCAACCGTCACTTCAAAGGTGATCGGAAACCACTCACTTCCCGGTGTGAAGAACATCATTGCGGTTGCATCCGGAAAAGGTGGGGTGGGCAAATCGACCGTTGCGGTGAATCTGGCCGTATCGCTGGCCACGAGCGGTGCACGTGTAGGTTTGATTGATGCGGATATTTACGGTCCATCCATTCCGATCATGTTCGATCTGAAGGAAGAAAAACCCGGAATTGAGGATGGTAAACGGCTGGTGCCCATTACCAAACATGGAATAAAACTGATGTCCATTGGTTTTCTGATTGAGCCGGGACAGGCAGTGATCTGGCGCGGACCCATGGCCTCCAGCGCGTTGAAACAGTTTATCACCGATACCAATTGGGGAGAACTGGATTATCTGATTGTGGATATGCCTCCGGGAACCGGAGATATCCAATTAACGCTGGTTCAGACGATCCCGATCACCGGATCGGTCATTGTTACCACCCCACAGGATGTGGCCCTTTCCGACGCAGTCAAGGGAATAGCCATGTTTAAAAACGTCAATGTACCCTGTCTGGGAGTCATTGAAAACATGGCCTATTTTATCTGTGGTCACTGCGGCGAGCGGGAAGAGATTTTCTCGAACGGTGGCGGAAAGCGGACATCTGAAATTCTTGGTGTGCCATTTCTGGGAGAAGTGCCCATTAATACCCAACTCCGTAAAACCGGTGATGAGGGAACACCAATCGGAATATCAGCACCTGCCTCCCCCATGGCAGTTGTTTTCAGTGACATTGCCGGACGCCTTGCCCAGCAGGTTGCCATCCGGAATTCTGATTCTGAGGCCACCAAACCAGTGGAGATCATTTTTAAGTGACGAAACCGGTAAAGGAACTTGTTCTTGAAGCGTTGGGCCTGGTTCGTCCGGCCCTTCAGCAAGATGATGGAGATGTCGAACTGGTTTCGGTCAGTGACGATGGAATCGTTGAAGTGAGGCTGCTTGGTAATTGCCGGATCTGCCCGCTGAGCAGCATGACCCTCCGTGCCGGGATACAGGCAACCATCCGCCGGATGGTCCCGTCGATCCGGCGGGTCGAAGCGGTACCCTGATCAGGTTTTCAGGATAACCTGCTGAATGGCGCGGTCCTTTAACTGGAAAATCCGCTGCGGAAATTTCCTGACGATTGAATAGTCATGAGTGGCCATCAGGATGGTGGTCCCCATGGCATTGATCCGAAGAAGCAATTTCATAATATCTTCTGCCACCTCGGGATCAAGGTTTCCGGTAGGTTCATCGGCGAGAAGAAGAAACGGTTCGTTCACCAATGCACGGGCAATTACCACCCGTTGCTGTTCACCGCCGCTCAGTTCCCGGGGCATGCTAACCTTTTTATGAGCCAGCCCGACCTCGGCCAAAACCTTCTGCACTCTGGTTTCAATGTTTTTCCGCTTTTCTCCTGTTACCTCCAGTGAAAAGGCCACGTTATCGAAAACGGACCGGTCCGGCAACAATTTAAAATCCTGAAAAACCACTCCCAGCTTTCGTCTGAGATGGGGAATTTCCCGCCTGGCAATAGAAGTGACCTGATAATCCAGAAAACGGATGGTTCCATTATCCGGAATGTGGTCACAATAAATGAGTTTCATTAAGGTGGTTTTACCCGTTCCAGATTGACCCACCAGATAGATAAACTCACCTTTCTGAATGGTAAAATTCAGGTTCTGAAACACAATCTGACCATCGTAACTGGCCTGAACATTGGAAAAAGTCAGCATGGTTTTTTCCTGATAATGGCGTGAATCCGCTCAGAATTGTTGCGGGCTTTCACGCCGGGTTCGAACTCGTGAATCCAGGCTTCTGCTGCCCAGCCGGTTACTGACCGGATGATTTCCTTCATTTCGGGAAGTTTGTAGGGACGTTCCCTGTGGAATTCTGTAAAAATATCATGGCCCCGGTTGAATCGGAATTCGGTGGTATGGATTCCCGTTTCGGGGTTGTAAACCGACAAACGCTGGTACCCGCCCGATTCATCCTCAATAATTTCATCGAAATCTTCGGGTGCATTGTTGATAGAATTGGCAGGCGTTGTGAAATCAAATATGTACAATCCACCAGGACGAAGCACCCTGCACACTTCTGAGAAAACAGCTCTCACACGATCGGTTGTAATGTGGTAATTGATACTATCGAATAAATGCAGCACGAGATCGAAACGGTCAGAGGCAAATGGCAGCAGTTCAGAGTCAGCTACTGTGAAAAAGCTATGCTGTCCGGAATCAGCCATTTTCATTTGCGCCCCCTGCAGCATCATCAGGGAAATATCGGTGGAAACATAGGATTTTATTTCAGGCCGGTCAAAAAAGGACCGGAATGAACCGGTACCAGCTGATAGTTCCAGAACAGTGGATGGGGACTGATGGGCATGGAGATCGAGCATTTCCTGAATCACGCCAGCCCAGATATCGTATGGGACAAACCGGCTGGTCTGGTCATAAATGCCAGCTGTCAGCGGAAACGGATCCTGATAACTCATACCTGATGGCGTTTAGACAGGACGTGTAAAGCCAGTCGGGCGGCTTCACGGGTCGATGAAGGATTGGCAAGCCCCTTACCCGCAATATCATAGGCCGTTCCATGGTCCGGGGATGTCCGGACAATCTGACTGCCGGCCGAAAAGTTAACGCCAAGATCCATCCCGGAAAGTTTCAGAGGAATGAGTCCCTGATCATGATAGGCAGCCAGAATTCCATCGAACCGGGAGTACTGTTTGTTACCAAAAAAGCCATCTGAAGGGAAGGGGCCTTCCACGTTCAATCCGTCAGCCCGTAATTCTGCCAATGTGGGTTCCATGACAAGTTTTTCTTCGGTACCGATGGATCCATCCTCTCCCGCATGCGGATTGAGTCCGAGAACTGCAATGGCCGGTTTTTCGATTCCGAAGTCGGTTCGGAGGCTTTTTTCAAATGCGAGGGTACGCGAACGTATCCGGTCGGGTGTTATGGCCTGTGAGACTTTCATGATGGGGATATGAACGGTCAGCAATGCCACACGCATCTGGTCATTGAGCAGAATCATGAGCGGTTCGGCTTCTTTCAGCAGCAGACCGATCAGTTCTGTATGTCCGGCTACCGGAGAGCCGGCGGCTATGAAGCTTTTTTTATTTACCGGCAGCGTTAACAGCGCCGAGAAGGGGTCTTCTTTGGTTAATTGTACAGCCGATTGGAAAGAAAAGAAGGCGAGTTTCCCGGCCTGCACAGAGAATTGGCCGGGTTGGTAGAGATAATCCGGATTAGATTCTGTGGGATGAAAAAACAGGCCCGTTTCCCGTTGTGTTTGTTTAAACGCCCGTGCCGGCCACCGATATAAGGCGGTCAACTCCTGAGGGATACAAAGAATCACCTGTGCCTGGTCTGCAACCGCCCTTAATGCCGGTTCTGCAATGTCGGGTCCAATGCCATTGGGATCGCCGCAGGAAACATAGAGCCGGGGAATCATGGTCCGGTTTTCTGAAGGGTATAATCCCCTTTGCCACTTAAGTCAACAAAAACAAACCGTTTGCCGGGTGTTGAGTAGTCCCAGATTTCTCTGGGAGGCTGATTGGGAGGCGTTTCCTTCTTTTGGGTTTTGGGTGCCCCGTTGAGTATATAAACTTTTCCCCGGTCTGTTCTCCATCCCGGATTTCTTGAGGTTCCGAAGTTAGCCCAGGTATAATCGACCCGACGGTAGTATTCATGTAAAAGTTCGTTATAAGTCGTTCCCGGACTTGGATCCCGTTCCTTCCAGAATTTTCTGAATGCACTGATCCGCTTTTTAGCTGAACCAGAAGAGAGGTCATCATAGACTTTATCAGAAACGAGATACTTCAGAACCCGGGTGGCAACATCCAGATCATATAATGAAAAAGGCATGTCCAGCCAATTGACGTTAAAGAAGATGGTATCTGCTGCGGTGGGACCAATGGTTAGTCCGTACTGACCGGCATCAAGTTTGGAAAAATCGAGTCCGGCCCGCACTCCGGTGACTTTTACCCGGTTTTTTTCATTCAACCGGATGGTCTTGGTCTCAAGTGGATTGAACTGCAGATTCATCATAGAATCGACAGAAGCGTATTCTTTCTCTCCCGGCAGTTTATGAAGGAGCCCCACTTTCCAGTTTCGAAGATTCAGAGAATCGCTTACGGAGAGGAACAGATAGGCCGGCTTGCCCAAAACCACCGATTTCTCAAAGTTAACGGGTTTGTACCAGGTTGAATCGTCTTCAAGAATCCAGACATTATCCACCGAGGTGGTTTTTTGCTGGCGGATTACTTTCCGGATGGTAGAGGGAAAAATCTGTTTGTTGTTGTTCAGATCGGTAACCTCGAGGTTTACCACTGCTGGCCGGGAGGTGGCAGGGAACTGGATGGAACCGGTCAGAAACTGATACCGGTTCTGCGAATCCCGGATGGTTGAAACCACTTCTGAGAAGTCTTCTGAAAAATTATAGAAACTGCTGTCAGTTCCCTTAATCTGAATATTCAGGCGGATTTTGGCCTGGTAGACCGGAGTCTGGTCTGGGCCGGTGGTGTTTACAAATGCCAGGTAATCATTTGATATTCTGAAATGATAGCTGACCAGACCATTTCCTGAATCTGGACGGATCCAATTCACTTCCTGAAAAAACAGCGGGCGGTTCTGCCGGAAGATGATCTCATCGAGACGTTGCTGGGCCGATGAGGAAACAGGTAACAGCCAACCAGCCAGAGCGAGTAAGGCCAGATTCCTGATCACTGACGGTCCTTCAGATACTGAACAAGCAGCCTGACACCAAAGCCAGTCCCGCCCTTTGGAAGGTAATGGTCACCGGACTCCAGATAGCTGGGCCCGGCAATATCGATATGTGCCCATGGCTGTGTATCATCGACGAATCGCTGAAGGAATTTTCCGGCCGTGATGGCCCCGGCATTTCTTCCGCCCACATTCTTAATATCTGCAACATCCGATTTAATTTGTGGTGCATATTCATCGAAAAGGGGAAGCGGCCACACACGTTCATAACTGGTTTTTCCGGCTTCCTGAAGAGCAGTCTGCAGTGGTTCCTGATTAGACATTAATCCGGCTGCCTGCGTTCCGAGTGCGACCACACAGGCGCCGGTCAGGGTAGCGAGATCAATAATGGCAGCAGGTTTATACTGCTTTGCGTAATGCAGGGCATCTGCCAGAATCAGCCGACCCTCGGCATCGGTGTTATCCACCTCTACAGTGAGACCAGACAAGGTGGTGATGATATCTCCCGGACATTGAGCAGTACCGGAAGGCATGTTATCGGTTGCGGGAACCAGAGCAATTACATGACCTGTCAAACCAAGACGGGCAATGGCATCAATGGTGGCAAGAACGGCGGCGGCACCGGCCATGTCGCCCTTCATGTCGCCCATTCCGGCGGATGGTTTAATGGAAATACCGCCGGTATCGAACATCACACCTTTTCCAACCAGAGCAACAGGTGCCTTGTGATAACCTTTGCTCTTGTATTCAGCGATGATAAAAACAGGTTCATTTGCCGATCCTTTATTGACGGCAAGCAGTCCACCCATTTTCAGGGATTTGATTTTCTTTTTATCCAGTACCGTGCATTGGAATCCGGATTTTCCGGCACGTTCAGACACTTCCTTTGCCAGTCCCGTTGCAGTGAGATCATTTGCAGGACGGTTTACCAGATTTCGTGCCCAGATCTGGCTGTCCGTCAGAATTTCAGCTTCGGCAACCACCTTTTTGACCACAGAGTCTTTCACGGTTGACTGATACAGGAAAACGGATGATAATGAAGTCTTTTTGCGGTCAGATTTAAACAGATCAAACTGGTAAAGGCCAAGGAAAAATCCTTCTGCAAACGCCCGGACCTGATCTGCATCCGGGGAAAGTCCGGTCAGGTCAATACCGAGAGTACCGGTATCTTTTCCCCTGACCTGGCGTGCGACGGTTGCGCCAGCCCTACGGAATCCTTCTGTCGGGTGACCATTCACCGTTTTGAATTCGGTCAGGATGGCCAGCTTTGCAGGGACCTCATCAGAGGCCGGAATCCAGCGGAGTCCATCACCAGCCAGTGCGGGAAGCGATTTTCCCCAGCTTACCAACGGTGCATGGGAGCTCTTGATAACAGGTTTTTTTCCTTCTGTCGTAAAAAAACCAACCCAAAGATCAGTTGGTTTGAATGAAGCGTTGGATTTGAGGGTCATCAGACCGTTTCCTCCTGAAGAATATAAGGTTCTGCATCGGCAATAAGACGGGTTATGGCAAGATCAGAAGTATCGGCAAGTCGTCCACCGGATGCATTTTTATGTCCGCCTCCGTTATACTGGTTGGCCAGACGGTTAACATCAATATCACCTTTGCTTCTGAAAGACAGTTTAAAGCCATAAGGTTGTTCGGTTATCAATATTCCCATGACGGTGCCTCTGATTGATAGCAGATACCGGACAAATCCTTCTGTGTCCTCCAGTGTGGCCCCAAACCGGTCAAAATCGGCCTTCCGGATAACGGAGTAAGCCAGTTTTCCGTCGTATGCCAGACGGATCTGACTCATGAACTGACCTTGCAACTGAATGGAAGAAACAGTGCGTTGTTCATGTACTGCTTCATAGATGAAGGAAGGATCGGCACCACTTTCCAGAAGAAATGCTGTTTTCCTGTGAACGGCGGGAGTGGTTCGGGGAAACCGGAAACTACCGGTATCAGTCAGAATTGAGGTGTAAATACCGGCAGCAGCCATGTTGCTGACCGTCTGCAGTCCGGAATGAAAAGTAATAAAATCATAAACCATCTCACCTGTGGCACAAGCGTCGGTGGATATACACAGCAAATCGGCAAAGTCACCCGGATTGAGGTGGTGGTCGATGATGACGATTTTGCCTTGGGTCTTTTCTACAAAAGGTCCCATTTCCTGTAACCGATCTAACTGGTTGCAATCAAGAATGATGATGCAGTCAGCGGTTTCGATGGGGTGGGTATGAATGGAGGTGTTGAATACTTCATACCTGGAATCAGGATTCAGATAAAAAAACGTGTCGGGAAGGGGAGAAACATTGATAATCCGAACCTGTTTTCCAAGCGAATCGAAGTAATCAAACAGTGCGGCCTCAGCACCAAGGCCGTCGCCATCAGGCCGTACATGCGTGGTCAGAATAATTTTCTGAGACCCGTCAATGAGGTGTTTGAGTTGAATCCAGTAATTTTCCATCATACTTAAAGAGCCCTTTCGGGCTCTTCCTTTCAGTTATTTATCCAAACATCCCCGTCATTCAGCAGGTCGGCCAGTTTACCCGGACCCTTTTTTGCCTGTGCGAGTTTGATCTGATTTTCCAGACCCAGTTCATAACAAGGACGCTCAACATCGCGGTAAACACCAATGGGGTGGGGGAAACCAGCATTACGGTTCATTCTTGAAAGAATGGTGGCCCAGGTTGTATCCTTTGCTTTTTCATCATGAACAGCGAGATCATTCACGGAATATTTTCCGTCGGTGAGGTTAACCACCTCTGGCGAAAAACCATCCATCCGGATTCCCTTGCTGTTATCTTTTCCAAAGACGAGGGGTTTTCCGTGTTCAAGATAAAGGACGTTATCTGGTTTGGTGTCTTTATCGGTCAATGCTTCAAATGCACCATCATTGAAAATGACACAATTCTGGTAAACTTCCAGGAAACTGGTCCCTTTATGACGGTAGGTTCTGCGGATCATTTCCTGCAGATGCTTGGTATCACGGTCAATTCCGACCGCAACAAAGGCAGCCTCGGCACCCAGTGCAATGGAGGTTGGTTTCAATGGGGTATCAATTGAGCCCATGGGGGTCGATTTGGTCACCTTGCCAACTTCAGAGGTCGGCGAATACTGACCCTTGGTCAATCCGTAAATTTCATTATTGAACAGAATAATGTTCAGGTCAAAATTACGACGGATGGTATGAACAAAGTGATTTCCACCGATGGAAAGACCATCACCATCACCGGTGACAATCCAAACACTCAGATCGGGATTAGACGCTTTCACACCCGAGGCAAAGGCCGGGGCCCGTCCGTGGATGGTGTGCATTCCGTAAGTATTCATGTAGTATGGGAACCGCGAGGAGCAACCAATACCCGAAATGAATACAAAATTTTCTCTTGGAACACCGAATTCGGGCAGAGTCCGCTGAATAGCGGCCAGAATGGCATAATCACCACATCCTGGACACCAGCGAACATCCTGATCCGAAACAAAATCTTTTGCTGTCAGTTTTACCGTTTCCGGATTTTGAACGACTTCAGACATAATTAACCTTTCAGCACTTCCTCAATCTTCGATTCAATTTCAATGGCCTTAAAGGGCAGGCCCTGTACCTTATTCAGCTGGATGACCGGGGTCAGAAACTGGTTTCTGAGCAATCCGGCCAATTGACCTGTATTCATTTCAGGAACCAGGACTTTCTTATAGGACGACAGAACACTGGCGACATTTTTTGGCATGGGATACAGGTATTTCAGGTGCATATGACTCACCTTTTTCCCCGATTTTCTCATGGTTTCAACAGCTTTTCTGATGGAACCGTGTGTACTGCCCCAACCCACCACCAGAAGATCGCCTGATTTGTCTCCGTACACATCTGCATCGGGAAGTTCAGCAGCGATGGCTTCCACCTTCGATTTCCTTAAATACACCATCTGATGGTGATTCTCAGGGTCATAGCTGATGTTTCCGGTGATATTGGCCTTTTCGATTCCGCCGATCCGGTGTTCGAGTCCCGGTGTTCCGGGTTTGATCCACGGACGGGCATTGAATTCATTGCGGCTGTAGGGGGATTTCCCGTTCTTTTCTTTCAGAAAATCCACGTGGATGTTTTCGAATTTTGCAGGATCGGGCAACAGCCAGGGTTCGGACCCGTTGGCGAGATACCCATCGGACAGTAAAATGACCGGAGTCATGTACTTGGTGGCCAGACGGACAGCTTCCATGGCCATGTCGAAACAATCGGCAGGGGTTGATGCTGCCAGAACGGGCATGGGTGCTTCACCATGCCGGCCGAATATGGCCTGATTCAGATCGGACTGTTCGGTCTTGGTTGGCAAACCGGTTGAAGGTCCGCCGCGCTGGATATTGACAATGACGAGCGGAAGTTCGGTCATCACTGCATAGCCCATGGCTTCTCCTTTCAGAGAAACACCGGGTCCTGAGGTGGTGGTGATGCCCAGGTGACCTGCAAAGGAAGCACCAATGGCTGAGCACACCGCGGCAATTTCATCTTCCGCCTGGAACGTTTTTACCCCGAAATTCTTCATTTTGGAAAGTTCATGCAGAATATCAGAGGCCGGGGTAATCGGGTAACTTCCAAGAAACAAGGGAAGTCCGCAACGATGGCTGGCCGCAACCAGACCGATGGCAAGTGCAGAGTTACCTGTGATATTCCGGTAAGTGCCGGCTGGTAATTTTGCCGAGGTAATTTCGTATTTGACCTGAAAGGCCTCGGTGGTATAACCATAATTATAACCTGCCTTCATGGCGGCAATATTGGCTTCTATCAGGTCGGGTGTTTTTTTGAATTTATCCTTGATCCAGGCAATGGTCGGATTCATATCACGGCTGAACAGCCAGAAAATAAGTCCGAGTGCAAAAAAGTTTTTGCAACGATCAACTGTTTTTGCCGGAAGGTTTTGTGCTTCCAGGGCCATTTGGGTCAATTGATTGATCCGGACTCTGAAAACACGGTATTTGGTCAGGGATCCGTCCGTAAGCGGTGATTCATTGTATCCGGCATACTTCAGGTTTTTTTCAACGAATGCATCTTCATTTGCGATGATGACGCCATTGGGATCCAATTCCCGCAGGTTGACTTTCAGGGCAGCCGGATTCATGGCCACCAGTACATCGCAACGGTCACCCGGTGTATAAATTTTAGACGACCCGATATTCACCTGAAAACCGGAAACACCGTAAAGCGTTCCGGCCGGCGCACGGATTTCGGCAGGGAAGTCTGGCAAGGTAGCCAGGTCATTTCCCATAATGGCCGATACATTTGTGAATTGAGTTCCTGTCAGCTGCATACCATCGCCGGAATCGCCGGCAAAGCGGATGGTGACACTTTCAAGTACTTTAACTTCTTTTTCCATGGTTTGTTCTTGCTGAGACATTAGACGTTGGTCCTGGTGGTCTGTGGTGGAGTAAACAGGTGGTTCCTTGGAGAAATTCCCATGCAAATATCAGTCCGGCCTTGATTAAATCAAAGTGATCACAGAAAGCCGTGACCGGCTGGGTTTTGGTTATTTTGCAGAAAAAAAAAGGGGGATTCATTTCCCCCTTCTTCAGTTAGCTATTTTCAGGCTTCAGTGGCAGTTTCTGCTGCCCGGACACTGACCGTCAGGTCAGCTGTGATGTCCTGAAACAGTTTGATGGATACCGTGAAATCGCCGGTGTGGTTAATGTGACCAGCCGAAATTTTCCGCTTATCAACATTGAACCCTTTCTGTCCAAGCGATTCAGCAATATCCTGGTTGGTGACCGACCCGTGAAGTTTTCCTTCATCCCCGGCCTGCCGGACAAATTCCAGCCGGACTGATTCCAACTGGGATTTGAGGCTTTCAGCAAGGGAAACATTGTTGGCGCGTACTTTTGCGAGACGCTTTTTTTCGCCTTCAATGGCCTTCAGGTTACGCTCATTGGCGACAATGGCAAATCCCTGAGGAACCAGGTAGTTCCGGGCAAAGCCATCTTTCACCTTTACCACATCACCGATGGTTCCGAGTCCATCAACTTCCTGTTTTAAAATCACTTTCATTGGTGTGCTCCTGTTGGTGGGGTATTAGCGTACATTGGTTGAAACAAATGGCAAAATCGCCAGATGACGGGCACGTTTGATTGCTGCGACCAGGACCCGCTGATGATAGGCGCAGGTTCCGGTAATACGGCGGGGAATAATTTTTCCCTGCTCGGTAATAAACCGGTACAGACGCTTTTCATCGCGATAATCGATGTAGATCGTTCCATTTTCGCAGAAACGGCAGATCCGTTTAATATTGGTTTGTGTTCTGATAGCCATGATAACTTACCCTTTCCGTTCTTTCTCGGCCAATTCGGCAGCATAGGATGCTTCTACTTCAGCTTTTTTGATTTCCCGCTCGCGGTGATAGGCGATCTTTTTATCAACCACAATGGTCAGAAACCGAAGGACATAATCATCAAGCTGGAGAGCACGTTCGATTTGCGCAATGCTTTCCGGAAGGGCATGATATTCAACAGTGACATAATAGCCGCTGTGCTTTTTCTGGATCGGATAGGCGAGACGTTTACGGCCGATCCGGTCAGTTTTTACTAACTGACCGCCGTGTTCCTTAATGAACTCATCAAATTTTACCACCGTTTCTTCGATGGTCTGCTCTTCAATCGCAGCATTGATGATGTAGGTCGTCTCGTAATGGTTGGTTGTCGCTTCCATATTTACCTTTGGACCTTAGGGCCTTCAGCTGTATGCTGAAAGCAGGTGATTGGATGGCTGGTTGATTTAACTGAACCAGACCCGGCAGCCATCCGGCACCGGATCCGGCTTTTTTCTTATAATAAGGGTGCAATAACCAGGGCAACCACCGACATCAGTTTGATGAGGATGTTCAGTGAAGGACCAGCCGTATCCTTGAAAGGATCGCCGACGGTATCACCAATTACAGCTGCCTTGTGAGCATCAGAACCTTTTTTCACCATTTCACCATTGGCCAACCTGAAACCACCTTCAAATGATTTCTTGGCATTGTCCCATGCACCACCGGCATTGGACATGAAAATGGCAAGACAGACTCCGCTGACGGTCACACCGGCCAGCAGTCCTGCAAGGGCCTCTTTACCCAATAATAGACCAAAGGCCAACGGAGCAAGGATGGCCAGCAGCCCAGGAAGAATCATCTGGCGGATGGCTGCCTGGGTCGAAATATCCACACACTTGGCATATTCAGCTTTTACCCCTTCCTTACCTTCGAGCAGACCGGGGATTTCACGGAACTGACGACGGACTTCCTTGATCATGTCCATGGCGGCACGACCAACGGCCTGCATGGCCATTGAAGAGAACAGGTAGGGAAGAACTGAACCGATGAAAAGTCCCGCAACAATACGGGGATCGGCCAGATTGATTCCTGCTTTAATATCAATTTTAGCGGCGGTCATATAAGCCACAAAGAGAGCCAGAGCGGTCAGGGCGGCAGAAGCAATGGCAAATCCCTTACCGATTGCAGCTGTGGTATTTCCGACTGCATCCAGTTTATCGGTTTTTTCACGGACCGATTTTTCAAGACCGGCCATTTCAGCGATTCCACCTGCATTATCAGAGATCGGACCGTAGGCATCAACGGCGAGCTGGATTCCGGTGGTGGAGAGCATACCAAAAGCAGCAATGGCCACACCATACAGACCGGCGAGGTTATACGCACCGACAATTCCGGCTGCGATCAGGAAAACGGGAATGGTGGCCGATTGCATGCCGACCGCCAGGCCTGCGATGATATTGGTGGCCGGACCGGTAACGGATTGTTCAACAATGCTGTTTACCGGACCTTTTCCGGTGGCACAATAGTATTCGGTCACCAGACCAACTGCAATACCAATAGCCAGACCGAAAATGGTGGAAAGGAATATCCCCATAGAATTAACCTGAATACCGGACATGGTATCGATAAGTGGTGCAGTCGGCCACATCATGTCTGTAATAAAATAAGTTCCGATCAGCATGACTGCGCCGGCACCGAAGGTTCCAATGTTAAGGGCTATCTGAGGATTGCCGCCTTCTTTAACACGAACGAAAAAGGTTCCGGCAATAGAGGCAAGAATACCCACACCACCTAATACCAGCGGAAGAAGGATAGGAGCAAGACCATTGTACTCGGGAGAGGCTGCCACAATGGCTGCACCGATCACCATGGTACCAATGATGGCACCGATATAGGATTCAAATAAGTCAGCACCCATCCCTGCCACGTCGCCGACGTTATCGCCCACGTTGTCTGCAATAACGGCCGGATTGCGGGGATCATCTTCGGGAATACCTGCTTCAACTTTTCCGACCAGGTCGGCGCCCACATCGGCTGCTTTGGTGTAAATTCCACCGCCTACACGGGCGAAAAGGGCAATGGATGATGCACCAAGGGAAAATCCGGAAAGGGTATTAAGCAACCGCACGACCTGCTCATGCCAGTGATGACTGGTTTCGGCAGTGAGTTCAGCCGGGTTAATGGTAGTGATTCCAAAAATGGTTGAGTAGACGACAAAAAGTGCTCCCAGGCCCAGGATACCAAGCCCAACCACGCTCATTCCCATGACAGATCCGCCCGAGAAAGCAACCAGAAGCGCCTTGGAGAGGCCATCACGTGCTGCGTTGGTCGTCCGGACATTGGCTTTGGTGGCCACTTTCATACCGAAGTATCCGGCCAGTGCCGAAGTAAAGGCACCAATTGCAAAGGACAGAGCAACCAGCGCGCTGGAATCAGACTTACCCCAGTTTGCAAATGCCAGCAGGGCAGCTACCACAACCACGAAAATTGCAAGAACACGGTACTCACGACCCAGAAACGCCATGGCTCCTTCAGAAATTGCCTGTGCAATTTCCTTCATTCTTTCCGTTCCGGCATCCTGTCTGGCAATCCATCTGGATTTGTACCATGCAAACAGAAGCGCCAGGGTACCACCCCCGAAAATCAGGGTAAGGTACAAGGGATCAATCATGATCGTTGGCATAAAAGGTCTTCTCTCCTTATTTACTTTTTATTGAAAAAATTCATGGTCGCCGTGACACCATTTGCCACCAGAAACGGGATGGCATCAGCGGCCTTTTCAATCATCGTCTGAACGTCTGCCCATTCGTGTTTGGGGAAGGGGGACAGTACATAGTCTGCCTGCCTGCCTGGTTCAAACTGATTTCCGACACCCAACCGGATCCGGGTGAATGAATCGGTACCAAGGTGACTGATGATATCAGACAGACCATTGTGTCCGCCGGCACTGCCCGATGACCGTATTCTGACCGAGCCAACAGGGAGATTGATATCATCGGTTACCACCACGAGCCGGTCTGCAGGAATTTTAAAGTAATCACTGACAGCCCGGATGGCCTGACCACTCCGATTCATGTAGGTCAGGGGTTTCATCAGGATCACAGTCCGGTCGTGAACCCTGATTTTCAGAGTCAGACTCTGAAACTGAGAAGACCAGACAGCCACCGGAAACCGCGAAGCCACCTGGTCAATAACCATAAACCCGGCGTTATGCCGGGTTTTCAGATAGGTGTCTCCCGGATTGCCAAGCCCGGCAATCAGGAAGTCCATTATTTATCCTCTTTTTTGCCCTTGGTAATCAGCTCTGGCTCAGCAAGGCTTTGTTCAGGGGCGGCCACATGATCATCTGCCCGCTTGCGGACTACAGATACGATGGCTACTGAGGCTTCTTCCATCACCTGAATTCCATCCAGCTTGATTTCTCCGGCATGAATGGCTTGTCCGATGTCCAGACCGGATACATCGAGTGTAATGTGATCGGGAAGGTGTTTCTGATCTGCACGAACCCGGACGTGGTGGTGAATGACCTGAAGCATTCCGCCATTTTTGCTCACACCGACAGGTACACCGGTGGTATGAACCGGAACGGACACGGTAATTTTCTCATTACCGGCCACCATCTGCAGATCAAAGTGAATGCAACGATCCGATACCGGGTCGAATTGCAATTCTTTGAGCAGGGCATTGACCTTTTTTCCGCTGTCGAGGGAAAGCTCAATCACATGAGCCTGACCACCGTGGATGACCGGAAGCATCTCGGAGTTACTGACAGAAAAGTGAAGATTGGCATCACCTTTATGATAGAGCACTCCCGGAATCTGTCCGGAGATCCGAAGCTTTTTGTTGGCTGATTTGCTGATGTCGGTTCTGGTCAAGCCATTGAGTTTAATGACATCCATGGCACGTTTCCTTTTCTAACTGTTATTCAAAAAGTGATGAAATTGATTCGTCGGTATAGATCCGGTGAATGGCTTCGGCAAAAACCTCGGCGACGGACATGACGTGAATCTTTTCTGACGGTTTTTTCAGCGGAATGCTGTCGGTAACATAAAACGCAGATAAAACCGAATTTTCTATTTTCTCTACTGCATTGCCAGACAGAATTGCATGGGCAACGGCTGCCTGAACGGACAAGGCCCCCTTGGAAAGGAGGGCTTCCGCGGCATTAACCAGAGATCCGCCTGTATCAACCAGATCATCTACCAGCAATACATTCTTGCCTTCCACGTCCCCGATGATATTCATAACCTCGGCAACATTGGCCCGCGGACGGCGTTTGTCCACCACAACGAGATCGGCCTCAAGCTTCTTGGCAAAGGATCTCGCCAGTTTAATTCCTCCCACATCGGGACTGGCCACAATCAGATTCGGTATTTTCTTCTGCCTGAAATAGGGAATGAAGACAGCCGAACTGTAAAGGTGATCAAACGGAATATCAAAGAAACCCTGAATCTGCGGAGCATGCAGATCCATGGTCACCACGCGATCTGCGCCAGCCGTTGAAAGCAGGTTTGCCACCAGTTTGGCAGCAATTGAAATACGGGGTTGATCCTTCCGGTCCTGGCGTGCGTACCCAAAGTAGGGAAGGACTGCTGTCACACGGTTTGCAGATGCCCGCTTCGCAGCATCAATCAGGATAAGCAGTTCCATGATATGATCGGCAGGCGGGTACGTGGATTGGATGACAAAAACATCGCACCCACGGATACTTTCCAGGTATTGACCGGATATTTCTCCGTCAGAAAAGTTTCTGACATCTGCATTACCCAGTGGAAAACCAAGATGTGCGGCTACACTCTCAGCAAATTGCCGGTTCGACCGACCGCTGAAAATCTTGATTTTACGATGATTCATGAAGGTCAGTCTCTAGGTTGCAGCCGGTAAACAGGTTGCTGGGGCGGCAGGATTCGAACCTACGAATGTCGGCTCCAAAGGCCGATGCCTTACCGCTTGGCGACGCCCCAGTATTTTGAGAGCGACAAAGATAGAAAAGTTGATCTGTAGTGTCAATAGAAAAAGAAAAGGTCCTGGCGGGGAGACCAGGACCTTTTACTAATTGTCTGAAAAATCAATCAGATCAGGCTTCTTTGTTTTTGAGATCCTGAACTTCTTTGCGAATATCTGAAGCCAGCGCTTTCAAGTCATTCATGGCTTTACGTACCCGGGTACCGGCTGCCTTGTTACCTTTTTCATAGAAAGCAGCAAAATCTTTCTGGGCCCCTTCCAAGAGATTGCTCAGATCAGAATAGCGGTTTTTTGCCATTGGTTACTCCTGTGTGATTTAGTTTTAAGTGAGTGTTTGTGATTGCAAAGATTATGCATATTACGAAGATATAGAGTGCATGTCAAGTCTGTCAGAAAACAGCAATTGCCTCATATCAGGGTGATTTCAGGCCTTCAGAGACAATAAAAGGCCCGGTTCTGAACCGGCCAGTCTGATTGAAAAATCATCGGCCAGTGTGATTGATAAACCAGCCGGCCACGGATTGAGCCACTCGAAGGACGGGCGGATCTGATCGTCACTCTGAGACCAGATCATCAGCTCTCTGACGGATGAAATGCCGGGTGGAGGAATCAGAGGAGACAGGAAGGTCATGGATACTGCCGGATGGTGCAGGCTACGGATGAATTCAACCAGAGAGCAGGAAGTGATCTGTTCGCCTTGTCTGATAATTGGGGTAATGACCAGTGAGATCCCGTTTCCGGTCAGATTTCGAATTTTTTCTGGGTGAAGTTCAAATTCTCCGGTTTCCCGTACCGTCAACATTCCACGGTCAGAAGCCATCAGACTGATGGCAGGCAACATGGCTGAACCCAGCCGGTCGATGAGAGACCGGTTGTAAATTTCATGAAACTGCAATGGGTTCCGACTGATTTCTTTTAAAGGAAGGCCATCTGACCCCCAGAAAAAATCCGGGGCTGGAATAATAAGCAGGGGCCCCGTGATGGGTTTCAGCCATTTACCGGCGGTATCCAGCAACCGGCGGTCTTTGTAATAGGCACCGGATAAGAATAGAATGTTCATGATTCTGTTACCATTGAAGAGAAAAATCGGGAAGATAAAAGCCGATCAGGGTTCCAACCGACAGCACATGATGCTGATCGAACTTTCCATAGGCCAGAACAAAACTGCAGGCCACCTGATTCCCGAGGTACAGGTGATATCCTGTATTTGCTTCCAGATAATAAAACGGCTCGGTCACCAATTGCCGTACCGTTATAAACAGACCGCTGGCCATGGGTGAATCCAGAAAATACCAGGAACCGGCTTCCAGAACGAGATTGGGGAACTGATTGTATTTATTGTGAGCACGATACCCCAATAAACCACCCCCCAACCGAGTAAAATAAATAAATGGATAGTCAGAAAAAGTCAGGCCGGTTGCCCCGTTAATGATCTGAAACTGTTCATGAATTTCGCTTCTTTCGGCAATTTTCAGATCGTGGTAAAACAGATGAAAGGTCCCCGAAGGACCCATCCATTCGAAACGGACCCCCTTGCTCACCAACTGGCTGAAAGCTGTGGTTCCCGATGATTGACCCACAGACACGCCCCCTGTTACCCAGGTATGTGAGGATACCTGACGCTTATAACCGTCCCAGCGACCACTGACGGTCTCGGCAGCAATGGCTGAGTCCACACGGTCAGGAGGGAGTTCGATCAGGTAACGGGTTTTTGTTGACCGTATGGTAGAATCGGCTCCGGATGTGAACGCATGTGACTCAAAGCAAAGGATTGCCCCTAAAAGGGGAAGCAGGGACAGAATAGGGTTCTGCATTTAAATAATTGTGATGATTGGCACGTGCAAGTTAATTAATTAAAGGGTATTTTTGCATCATCATTATAAAAAAGATCACACGCATGGTTAAAAGACTTTTATCACCCACTGCACTTTCTGTGTTGATTCTGATCAGTCTGATTGCGATTACTTTTCTGGTTACCCGGATCAATACCGGTCGTACCCAACCGTTTCCGGAGTCGCCAGCAGAGACATCTTCTATCACCCACTGATTGATTGTAACCCACCGTCCCCATTCCTTCCGGTTCTCCTGACCGGATTCCCGCATAAAACTAACTAAACTCTAATCGTAACTGAACGCCTGGAATGGTTTATTTGTATCAGACCAAACCATGGAGTTTATATGGAAATCAAGGGAAAACGTGCGCTCGTTCTGGGCGGAGCAGGACTGGTTGGCCGGTCGACCTGTCGTCTGCTCGTTGAAGAAGGGGTGACCGAACTGGTGATCAGCTCACTCAAGGAAGAGGAATCGATCACCTTTATCAATGAACTCCGCCAGGAAATGGATACCCGCGGTGTGCGGCTGGTGCCCGTTGGTGGAAATCTGTTTGTTCGGCAGGAAATGAAAGACCTGTCCCGCACTGACATTTTCAACCATCCCGAACGGAAAGACCGGTTCATCCGCGATGTCATTGACCCCCTTACCCCCGACATACTTCAGCAATCCTGGCTTTATCAGATTCTGCAGAACTACCAACCCCACATTGTCATTGATTGTGTCAACACAGCAACTGCAGTTGCCTATCAGGATATTTTCACTGCTGCTTCAGAATTGTATGAACTACTGCAGGCAAACCCGTCGGTTCAAACAGATCTGATCGGCAGCCGGACCGGTGATCTGATCGGGACTTTATACATTCCACAGCTGATCCGGCATGTTCAGGTGTTGCTGAATGGAATGAAATCGGGGGGGACATCCATCTATATAAAGGTGGGAACCTCCGGAACAGGCGGCATGGGATTAAACATTCCCTATACGCACTCTGAGGATAAACCATCAAGAATGCTGCTTGCGAAATCGGCCATTGCCGGTGCACATACCCTGCTGCTTTTCCTCATGGGGCGCACTCCCGACGGTCCGATAATCAAGGAAGTGAAACCAACCGCCGCCATTGCCTGGAAGCGCATTGCATACGGACCTGTCATGGTGAAAGGCAAACCGGTTCTTCTGACTGACTGTCCGCCCGGCTCGGCATTCCCGCTGGAAGGTGAACTGGCTCCGGTTCTTGCAGATCCCTCCCGTTTCAATGTGCTGAAGGACAAGGAAACCCCCAGGTACCTGGAGGCCCCGTTTATCGATACCGGTGAAAACGGCATGTTTTCGCTGGGTGAATTCGAAGCGCTCACCGAAGAGGGGCAAATGGAATTTATCACTCCGGAAGAAATTTCACGTACCATCATCTGGGAAATCAAGGGAAGAAACACCGGGGCCGATATTGTCAATGCACTCGATAATGCCACCATGGGGCCGACCTATCGTGCCGGTTACCTCAGAAATCGGGCTCTCGAAAAACTGAGAGAACTGGAAACCATACATGGGGTCGATTCGGTGGCCTTTGAAATGCTCGGTCCCCCCAAGCTGTCAAAACTGTTGTATGAGACATATATTCTGAAACGTATCATGGGAGGATTTGAGCAGATACTTTCAACAAGTGATGTTGAATTGAGTGCAAAAATGACACAGTGGGTCAGTGAAAATGAGGATTACCGGGCCCGGATACTTTCGATTGGAATCCCAATCCTACTGCCGGATGGAAAGTCTATTCTCAGAGGTCCGGTTATTAAGGTTCCAGGTGGAACGCATTCTCATCATCTATCTCCTGCATTGACCGACCAGTGGGCGCGGGATGGCTGGATTGATCTGAGACCCTCAAACATGGCAGTCTGGAAAAAACGGATACAGGCGATCATCAGCAGTGCTGAATCGGTTCCCGGGCATGATACCAGTTCACGGATTGTCAGAGACCATCAATACTGGTTCTCACCCGGTGACGGTCAGATTCATATCGGTAAAGTGGCCGCCTGGATCTTCATCAATGAAGAAAAAGGGGAGAGAATGAAGGCTTAACCCCGATGAAATCTCCCGAATCAGGTACAGAATTACCGGATGCGCTTGAAAAGCAGACATTTTCTCATTAAGTTAGGTAGTGTCAGGCAACCGGTTTTTTGTCCTCATTTCGTTCTGAACAGGTTGTTTTGTGATTTGAACAACTGATTGCTGTGCGCCGGTTTGTTAATTTTATAGTCAGCCCGGTGCAAACCGGACCAAAAATGGCAGGGAGACCACTGGGTGGATGTAATTTCGTCCTTTAAAAAAATAGCTGATGGCGTATACACCACCGGTAACGGTGTTTACCGGATAGGTGATGAAAACGGACTGCTATCCGCTTACCTCGTAGAAACTTCCATTGGCCTGGTTCAGGTCAATACCGTTCCCGAATTGTTTAAAACCTACTTTCCGGTATTCAAGAAATTACCCGTTGCCATTTTTGCTTCAGAGCCCAATACAAATGAATTGGGTGACAGTTATACCGGCTTTGAATTTGAACTCTGGATTTCACGGTTTATGGATTTTATGAATCCGAACCGGATCAAATTTATCAGTACTGAAGAAAATCTTAAGAAGATCTATGGCCGCCTTGAAATTCCGATGAACGGAAACTACGTCAAGGATGAGTATGGAACCGAGCGGTCCAAATTTGAGCCGAAACGCTGGGTCGACGATGTGTTTGAGTGGTGTCCGATCCGTGATGAATTTTCACTCAGCACCCTCCGGTTCCAATACCGCGAAAACAATCAGCTGGTCATTTTTGATAAAAAGAAACTCGTATTTGATTCCCGTCAGTATCCATTTATTTCTATGAACGGACAGGCAGGGCATTATGTGGACACCATTCTGAATCAGGTACCTCATTTTAGCCTTCCCTCTGACCAACTCACGCTGGTTGTGGCCGGCACCGGCATCGGAACCCGTCCGGGTGTGACTTCGAATTTTCTGCTGGGCTGGAACAACCGACTGGTCTGGATCGATCCTTCTGCGAAAACCTTTGACAAGGCAAGGCAATTGGGGATTCACCTGGATCAGGTCAACGATTTCATCATTTCCCATGTTCATGAAGACCACATTGAAGGATTTTCAGGTATACTCTCGAGAAAAATCAACCAGGGTAAACGGATGAGTGTTCTGACTGTTCCTGAAATTTATCAGCACCTCAGGACCATTTTTAATCCGAATTTCGGCAACATTGACGATTACATTGATTTTACCGACCTGAACAACCGAAAGCAGTTTTCTGACTATCACGGTGCCAATATCGAGATACGGACCAACTACCACCCGATTCACACCCTTGGATTCAAGTTCTCATTCAACGGCAAAAAAGTAGGGATCAGCGGAGATATTCTTTACAAAAACAATATTCTGGAATCGCGTCTGAAATCGGGAGATATCGATAAAGCCGGATATGACCTCTTGCATCCGACCTGGTTTTCTGATTGTAATGTCGTTCTTCATGATACCACTGTAAGTGGTGATCCGGTTCATACAGCACTGGCCGATGTGGAAGAGCTGGCCTCTCATCTCCCCAAAACCACCGCCATTTATGGCTACCATGCAGGTGCCCCCATCGAATCACCTGTTGTCAAACAAGCGAAATTTGGTGAGCATTTATAATCAGGTTCTTGATTGACCTTCGTTTCCGGATTAACTTTGCAACTCGATTCGGGGCGTAGCGCAGCCTGGTAGCGCGTACCCTTGGGGTGGGTGAGGTCGCAAGTTCAAATCTTGTCGCCCCGACTCGTTTCTTCTTTACATGAAAATCCTTCCCCTCATCCTTTCATCTTTTCTGATTTTTTCCTGTTCGCCTGTTCAGAAGTCCATTCCGGTACGGATATCGGCACCGGCTGAACTGCTTCCAACCGCTGATTCCCTGATCACCTGGTACCAGAACTGGAATGGTGCCAATCTGGTATACTCGAAACACGTGGTACCGGCAGGTGGTTTAACCATCCGGTTTGGTGGCGGGGAACAGAAAACGGGTACCTTAATTGGCTGGATTCAAACCGGGCAGGGAGAACGCCTTCCTCTGGAAGTGATATCGGACCAGCGAAGTGACATTGCCTTTTTTAAAACAAACCTGATCAGAAACCGACTTATCGGACTGGGCTGGATCACTTCCGAAGACCCGGTTTACCAGGTTACCATCGATTAAAAACCATGATGAATTACCGACTGTTTAATTTCTTACTGATCACACTGGCTGCCATTCTTGCTGTGATTATTTATTTCTACCTGCTCCCCGGATTTATCAGAGATGGTGGCTATCTGGTAATTGCCCTTCTTTTTATGAGTATTCTGATGATCGGATGGGTCACCGACCGGCTCATTGTAATAACGGTTGAATTATCCTGGTCAGATCCATCCGCAAACGGAAAGGGAGTTCCTGGTGGTCGGTTCTGGGTTAACACGGCCATTGACCAGGCAGGCAGTGCCGAGGTCAGGAAACGATATCATCAGATTCTTCCGCTTCTCGAAGCCAATCTGAGTGGAATTGCGACCCTCGCCACGATCTCAACCCTGGTCGGATTGCTTGGAACAACCATTGGGATGATCCGGTCCTTTCAGGCACTGGCCACGTACGGCGCCCCCGATGCGGTTCAGTTATCGGTGGGGATTTCGGAAGCGCTGATTAACACCGCGGGTGGTTTGATGGTTGCCATCACCGGAATTGTCTTTCACAACCTGTTTCAGCGCAGACTCGAACGTTTTGATGCTGCCGTCAGGAATTATCATGGCCGTGAATCAAACTGATAAAACACGTCGTTTACGCCTGGATATGACGGCGTTTGTGGATGTGGCCTTTCTGCTGCTGACGTTTTTTATCATGACCACCACCTTTGGGAGTCCGAGCCGGTTGCCAGTGGACCTTCCCATGGGGAACCGGTCTGCAGAAGATGCTCAGCTGGGACGGGTGGTTGTTTCCCTGGCTGGCCCCAACCAACTGGAAGTGTTTTATAACCCCGATGCCAGCGGAAACCGGCGACTGACTACTCATACCATGCGGGAGCTTAAGGAACTGAAATCGGACCTGATTGCCGTTCAAAAAGCTGATTCTGCGTTTTCACTTCAACTTCGGGTGGATCAATCGGTTGCCTATGCAACGGTTGACAGCCTGATCGGACTATTCAGAGAATGCAACATCAAACGTTTTCACCTGCTGACCCGTCAGCCCTGAACCCTCCGCAGGAACGTCCGGTACGAACGTATAACCGGGTCTTTCTGGACATGACACCCATGGTGGACATGGCTTTTCTGCTGCTTACCTTTTTCATGCTGACCACTGTTTACCGTCAGCCTGCGCAACTTTCCATCCAGCCGGGCGAGTCGCAAACTCAGAGACAGGGCGCCGGTGAACCGATGGGGGAAACACCCAGAATTTCCATTTTGCGGGATGGCCGGGTGGTCTGGTCTTCCCGGGAAGGGGAGCAGGTACAATCAAGTCCGGATTCACTGTTCAATGCCATGCGTACCGGGCAGTTCCCGGCAGGTGAAACACCCCTCATTCTCAGTCCGGAAGCAGGAGTATCCTATGGTCAGGTGGTCGGTGTTCTGGATGGACTTTATCTTCTGAACCGCAATAAAATCACCATTTCCCCAGCTCCTTCAGATTCAGGCAGGTAACCGGTACCGCCCCTTCCTCACCGGGAACCAGACGAATTCCTCCCGATTGTGCTGTGATGAGGGTCGGAATCTGTTTTTCCCGTAAAACAGTCAAAGTTTCCTGATGGGGATGACCATACTCATTGTTTCTTCCAGCCGAAATCACAACCCACGCCGGCTCTACGGTTTCCAGAAACTGGTGTTCTGAACTGGTTCTGCTCCCATGATGGGAAATTTTAAGGATGGATGCATGCAGGAAACCGGCGGGAAGAGCTCTTGAAAAATGGTTTTCGAGATCCGCCTCAGCATCCCCGGCCCACAGCACCGACTGATTTTTCCCCTGATACCTGATCAGCAGACTCTGATTATTTGCCTGATCGGTAGGTTCTGTTGCATTAACGACATACAACGCTTCGCTGGCGCCCAGGTTTATTTTTAACGTGTGATTGACCTGAGTAACGTCTGTTCCCTGGCTTTTCAGGTGGGAAATCCATCGGTGAAAATGAGGACCGGCGTGTAAAGTATCCCCGATTACCAGCCTTCGGATTGGCACTGGCAACGTGACTGCACCCCCATAATGATCGAGATGCGGATGGGTCACAATCAGCCAGTCAATTTCTGCCTCACCAGCCGATTTCACCAGACCGGAAATGGTGGATGAAACTGGTTTCCTGTCTGCCCATTCCGGACCAGCATCAATTAAAATCAGGTGTCTCTCCGTCCGGATCACCGACAGGTCGCCCTGACCGCAATCGATAAAATCAACACGGGTGGGCAGCGGTTGAAAAAACCGGGTTACCAGGGCCAATATTGCAATCCAAACACATAGCCATGCTGCAAAAGTGGTTCTGCACCAGTTCCAGGCAAAAAGGGCCACCAGAAGCGAGACCCATACCAACAGCCAGAGCCAATCGCCTGATTGAAACCGGAAAAAGGATCCCGGCAGCTGATGTGCTGCTGAAACGACCTGATAGATCCAGTCGGTAAACAGGGAAACCGCCTCTCCATAGGCTTCGGAAAGAAAGGGAAACGGAGCAGCCAATACCGCAAGAAAGGTGAAGATCAGGACCAGGCTCGTCAGCGGGATGATCAGCAGATTGGCGGCCGATCCGGAAAAAGGCAGATTCTGAAAAAGGGCAACCGTTACCGGTGCGGTAGCCAGAACAGCCAGAACGGTGATAAAACCAGAAGACAGGACCGGATTAACCGGACGGTCACCGGAATAATGACTGAGAACCCGCGAGGCAATGATCACAGCACCAACAGCCAGAAACGATAACAGAAATCCTGGATCGGTCAATTGGTCGGGAAACAGCCATAAGATGGCCGTCAGGGAAAACAGCCATGGGGACCAGGATTCCCTGTGCCGGTTCATCAGGTTTGTGGAGAGAAATGCAGAGGTCATGATGATAGAACGAATCATACTGACCGGCCAACCGGTGAGTTGCCCGTAAAAAGCCAGACCTGCCAATGTGATCAGCACCCGTATTTTTTCGCCCTTTCCCGGGAAGCGGCTTCTCAGCCGAATCAGGGGTGTATAGAGAATCAGCGCCACCAAGCCTGCATGAAGTCCGCTGACGCTGAGAATATGGAGGGTCCCGGTTTCTGAGAAGGCCTGAATATCTTCCTTTTCCACCCAAGAGCGGCTTCCGAGAAGCAACCCTCTTGCAAAGGCCTGGCCATCGGATGACGGAATGGATTGTGCAAGAATCCGTTCAATCCGGAAGCGCAGCCTGCCGATCAAAATGCCGAAGGAATCATTCAGTTCGGGAAACAGGCTGGCCGATCTGATTTCTGTGGAGCGGATGAGATAATGAATGTTGTTCTTTAACAACCACGATTTAAAATCGAAGTCATGAAAATTCGTGGCCGGCGGCGGTTTTTTTAAGGGAACCAACAATTCGTATCCGATTCCTTCCTGCCACCACGGACCGGTTATAGAATCTGCATAAACCCGCAGACCAGCTTGTACGGGAATCCATTTTTCTGTATCGGAAATGGCATGGATACGGAAATCAACCACGGCCTTTCCGTTGGGTTGCCGGTCGGTCCTGAGGACGGTGACCCGTACAGGAACGGCTACGGACAGATCGGGTAGATCGGGCTTCCGTGTCCCTGCCGTGTACCATTGGGAGGCAAGAAGGGCTACTGCAGACCAAATAAGCACCAGCCGTAATGGGAGCACCAACAGGTTCCTGCGAAAAAGTGAAGACAGACTCAGACCCAGTCCAATGGTTGCCAGACCAGCAGGAATCCACCATGGCAGGTGCCCGGTTAGCGGGGCGGCTGCCATTCCAAAGACCGTTGCAGTTGCCAGAAATCCAATGGGCTGGGCCAACGGGTGTGGCCCGATTCTCATTTATTTGGACAAGCTATGATTTAACAATACCCGGAGATCAGTAATGGAGGAAGGTACAAACGGAGGAGAAAAATTCATAATCATGGGGACTGGATGTCGGGTGTGTCCGTTGGTGGACAGGGACTCGGCGTTGCCATGATCGGATGAAATCAGAATAGCAGGTGCTCCGGGAAGGGAAGCCAGGGTTTCGAGAAAGGTGGAAATGGTCTGGAAACATCTGACCAGTTGGGCCCGGTCCTGACGGTGCCCGAAATAATCCAGTTCAAAATACTCGGTGATTCCAAAGTCGATCCGGCTGAATTGATCAATCAGGCGTTGTGCCGACCCGTGCGGAAAATCGATGTTGAAATGAAACCCGAACCGTTGAAGTGGCTGAAAGTCGAGGACGGGAGGAAACCCAATACCCGTCTGCAGGGATTCCATGGGATGCAATGCTTTTCCGTTGAGTGTCTGAAGAAATCCAAATGTGGAGAGTCTTATTTTTCGGGCATGCAAGGACTGGAAATAGGCAGCCGGATAGACATTCAGAAGGTCCCAGGACCGCTCTGATCTGTTACAATCGGTGGCGATTGAGTCGTCAACCAGCCACTTTCGCTGACTGGTATGTGGAAAGGGTCCGTGATGGTGTCCCAATTTACGTGCGGCATTGATGCCGGTAAGCAGGGAAATCTGACCGGTTCCGCTTTGAGGCAGACCCTCTACGCCCAGACACGCATCGACGGGGTAACTGTACCATCCATCAGGAACAGGACCGTGCATCAGGTTCCAGAGAAAGGAACCTTTACAATCAGCAAACGGATTATCTGGTGATGGGTCGGGTGCAATTCCCAATCCATCTATGAAAAAAAACCAGGTTTTCACTCCCTCATCAACCAGTCACTACTTCATGCCAACAGATCACTGATCAGCGAGGCTCTCATGGCAGGAGGAATGGCAAACTCATGCTGATAATTCCGGTGGCTGATGCGGAAGGAGGCGGGAATATCCGGATTTGTGAATTGTCTGATCTGATCGGGTGTAAAACGGAACCGGATGTAGTGAACCGAGGAAATTTTATCTTCCTCGCTGCGACCTGGTTCAAACATGGCAACCACTTTTTCTGAACCAACCGCAAGGACCAGTGACTGATTGTCGGTCATTCCGATGAATTGATGAAGATCCTGGCGGATACGCGCTTCCTCGGTGATTTCGATGAAAAGCGTGGCGCTGAGTTCATTGTTAGTCGGAAGCAGGGTTTTATAAATTTCGATTTCCTGTTCAATTTCCTGATCACGAATCATCCGTTCAGCACGCATCATTTCCTGTATCTGGAATTTGATGGTCTTCATGTTTTCGAAAACCATCGAAATCTGAGGACCCAGAAAAACCCGACGGTTTTTCTTATAGTCGATCATTTCCTGGCGGTACTGGTTGCGGACCTTTTCATACTCGACAATATTAAGCAGGGATTGAACCTGAATCGTTTCCATTGGAGTTATCCTTCTTTTTCATCAAATCCGTAGGCATTGTACAAGGTGACCACCGGATGAACGGGTTTGATTTCCTGTTTACTTGCCTGGTAAACCTGCAGACCGGCGAGGGTACAGTCTGAGCAGGTGGTATTGCATTCCTTCGACTTAAGGGAGTTGACCAGTTTGGCAGCCACAGCCATGGAGTCATCAAAAAACTCGGCTTTCATTCCCCATCCACCATCCATACCGGAACATTTATCGATGAGGTTCACCTTGGTGTTTGGAACCACCCGCAGCAGATCCCGGCTCTTGTAACCCATATTCTGGGCTTTCAGATGGCAGGACAAGTGATAATTCACTGTACCGATTTCGTGCTTAAAGTCTGTTTTTAGTTTGCCTTGTTTGTGCAGCGACACCAGGTACTCAGAAATATCCATGGTTGCTGCAGCCACCATCTGAATTTTCCGGTATACATCGGGCTCGTTTTTACTGAAGTAATGCAGGTATTCCGTTTTTATGGTCAGAGAACAGGTGGGAGGACCGGTCACCACAATTTTGTATCCTTTTTCGACCCAGCGTGACAGTTCGAGGATGTTTGGCAGGGATTGTTTTTTAAATCCTTCAAAATCTCCGGGGGAGAGGTAGGGAGCCCCGCAACATTGCTGAACCGGGTATTGAACCTCGACCTCATTGTGCTCCAGAATCCGGATAGCGGCCTTACCAACAGACGGATCGTTGTTGTTGGTGAAACAGGTGGCGAAGATGACCACCTTTTCGCCGCTGGAGGCACTGGTTTTAACGGTTGCTTTGTGTTTTTTATACCATTTCTCGAGTGTTTCACTCTGAAAATCAGGTAACATACGGTCTTTGTGGATGCCAATGATTTTGTGCATGGCCGACCGGATGAGTTTGGTGTTATTGGCAAAGTTGGTCAGAGGAGCCATCATGGTTCCCATTTTGCCGGAAAAGTCTGTGTTGCTCAGGAATTTGTCATTTGGCCTGACGCCCCGTTTTCTTGTCCGGATGGCCTGGGCCCTGGTCATCAGTTTGGGGAAATCCAGCTGAAAATCGTGACCTTTGGCTGGTGTGTAGGGGCAGACCGGATCACACAATTTGCATTGGTAGCACAGGTCGACCACTTTCCATTTTTCTTCATCCGTCAGGTCATAGACCGTGCCCGAAAAGGTGGCTTCGATTGAAGCCTCGACGGCATGTTCTCCCTCGGGCCGGGAATCGTCATAGGTTTCCTTTTCGATTTTTTCTGAAACCAGGCCTGACTGAACGGCTCTGGCCCGTTTCAGGTCTGTATGCTGATCGATGCTGTTAAAAAGAGCGGGAAACGACGGGCAGATGTTGAAACACAGCCGGCACCCGTTGCAGATGTCGTAAATGCGGTTCAGTTCATGGGAGAGGGAGGCCGGATCCCAATAAGTCGGGTTGTACACATCGTAAATGGCGTTGGTGGTATCATGATGATTGGCGGCCATGGGGTTACCTTCAGGTTTAAGATGTGAAAAAAACACCCTGCCGTTTCCAACCTTGGGTACAACAGAAACGGCAGGGTTTTAGAAAGAGCGGAAACCGTTACATGGCGTCGAGAGTTGCCTGGAACTTTCCGGCGTGTGATTTCTCGGCGCGGGCGAGGGTTTCGAACCACTCTGCAACTTCTGCAAAGCCTTCCTCACGGGCGGTTTTTGCAAAACCCGGGTACATTTCGGTGTACTCATAGGTTTCACCGGCAACAGCGGCTTTCAGGTTTTCTGCGGTTTCGCCGATGGGCATTCCGGTTGCAGGATCACCCACTTCCTTGATGAAATCGAGGTGGCCGAAAGCGTGTCCGGTTTCGCCATCAGCGGTGTTCTTGAACACGCTGGCGACTTCAGGATAGCCTTCGATATCGGCCTGACGGGCAAAATACAGATAGCGGCGATTGGCCTGGGATTCACCGGCAAATGCAGCCTTCAGATTTTCAATGGTCTTTGATGACTTCAGATTCATAAGCACTCCTGACTTTGTTTGATTGACGACAACAACTTCCCGGGTTCGGGTTGGAATCGGACTTCTGATTCCGTGATGCAATATAACCAAACCTTGTGAATCAGTAAGAACACAACAGGTTAAATTTCAATCAAAAAGATCAATCGATCCTATAAAAAAGATTTATCGGTTTTTGTTATTTATAAAAGTTCTAACTAAAGATTCGGGTAGGGAGTCATGAGATAATTGGTCACATAATCATGTACTGCCGACTCGAGCGGTTGGAAGGCAACCGGGCAACCGGTGGCAGCCAGTTTCTGCATGGGAGCCACGGTGAAATTCTGGTAGGATTTTCTGAGGGAGGGGGGCATGTCGATGAATTCGATCTTCACAGGCTGGTTCATGGCATGGAAGACACCCGATACGAGGTCTTTCCAGGTGCGGGGGGTACCGGTTCCAAGGTTGAACAGGCCGTTTACCCTTGGATTCTGATACAGCCACCACATGACATCAACCACATCTTTCACATAGATGAAGTCGCGCAGTTGCTCGCCATCGCGGTAATCGGGGTGGTTTGATTTAAAAAGCTTGACCCGGCCGGTTTCCAGAATCTGCAACCAGGATTTATACACCACCGAGGCCATTTCACCCTTGTGGTATTCATTGGGTCCGAACACATTAAAAAACTTGAGGCCGGCGATTTCGGAAAACCAGTCTTTGCGGCGGGCATATACATCGAAAAGGTGTTTGGAATACCCGTACATGTTCATGGGGAGCAATTGATCCAAGGCAGTTTCATCGTCCTGAAATCCGCGGGTTCCGTCACCGAAGGTGGCCGCACTGCTTGCATAGATGAACCGGATACGTTTTCTGATGGCATATTCGGCCAGTGTCTTGCTGTACTGGTAGTTGTTCCGCATAAGGTAGTCGGCATCTGCCTCGGTGGTCGATGAACAGGCACCCATGTGAAAAATGGCCTGAATATCGGAAGGCAGCTTATTCTGATTGATCATCTCGAGAAAGGCATCGCGGTGGATGTAGTCTTCATACCGGCGACCCGGAAGGTTTTTCCACTTGGTGCTGGTGGAAAGGTTATCCACGATCATGATATCGGTGATTCCTTCCTGATTCAATTTCCAGGCCAGAACACTACCAATAAAGCCTGCACCGCCGGTGATGATAAACATATAAATCCTGTCTCGCTGAAATCAGTTGCCTTTAACTGATAAAGAAATAAATTTGTACAGAATAATCCAAACCAGACCCACCTGCTCACTTGGGCAGTCAAGCCAGATACCGGACCGGGATTCCGTCCGTCTTACCATCAAGAAAGGACGTCAGCGATGACAAGCACCCGGATTGCCGGAATCGGCCATTATGTTCCCGAGAACCGTATTACCAACGCAGACCTTGAAAAACTGATGGATACCACCGATGCCTGGATTCAGGAACGGACCGGTATCAGGGAAAGGCGGTATGCGAATGTGCCTGAACAATCGACCAGCTGGATGGGTGCTCAGGCGGCCACCATGGCTTTGGCCCATGCCGGACTGTCGGCGGCAGATGTGGATTGTATCATTTTTGCGACGCTTTCCTCAGAGTATTTCTTCCCGGGCTGTGCCTGTACCATTCAGAATCATCTCGATTTTAAATCCAATCTGGCAGCCTATGATATCAGGATGCAGTGCAGTGGTTTTGTTTACGGTTTGCAAATGGCAGATGCATTTATCAAAACCGGGTTTTACCGGACGATTCTGCTGGTCGGAGCTGAATTGCAATCGACTTCTCTGAACAAGACCACGGCGGGCCGGGATGTGGCGGTCATTTTCGGTGACGGAGCCGGTGCGGTGGTTCTGACGGGAACTCAGGAAGCAGGAACGGGTATTCTGAGTCATTCCATGCATTCTGAAGGAAAATACGCAAAAGAATTGTGGTGTTATGGACCAACCCCGCTGGAACCGGTCCGGGTAACCCATGAGATGGTTGACTCGGGAATCCATTTTCCGCAGATGAATGGCCGCTATGTGTTCAAGCATGCGGTTACCCGGTTCCCTGAAGTACTGAAGGAATCGCTGGATAAAATCGGAAAGACCGTCACAGATCTGGACTGGTTTATCCCACATCAGGCCAATTTACGGATTACCGAAGCAGTCGGATCCTCTCTGGGCATTTCACCTGAGAAGGTGGTTTCAAACATTCAGAAATACGGGAACACCACTGCAGCCTCTATTCCGCTTGCCATGTCTGAACTGGTCCATGCAGGAACGATACAGCGGGGGGATCTGATCGGACTGGCGGCATTTGGCGCCGGCTTTACCTGGGGAAGTGTGATAATCCGCTACTAAAAACGTATATTAAAGAATCATTAAAAGGGAGGTTTTCCATGCGCTTAGTGACACGGTCCGATTTCGATGGATTGGTGTGTGCGGTTTTGTTAAAGGAAGTTGAAAGCATTGAGGAAGTGGTGTTTGCCCATCCGAAGGACATGCAGGATGGAAAAATTGAAATCACCTCCAATGATATAATCACCAATCTGCCTTATCACCCTAACTGTGCCATGTGGTTTGACCACCATGCCAGTGAAGGAGAGCGGGTGGATATGGAATCCGGATTTAAGGGATTGTTTGAAGTGGCCCCAAGTGCTGCCCGGGTGGTGTACAACTATTATAAATCACCCAAATTTGCCCGTTATGAAAAACTGCTGATTGAAGTCGATAAATCGGATGCTGCCCAGCTGAGCATGGATGATGTGTTGAATCCATCCGGATGGATTCTGCTTTCCTATGTGATGGATCCCCGGACCGGTCTCGGAAAATTCAGGGATTATGATATTTCGAACTATCAGCTGATGATGCAGCTGGTTGACTGGATCCGGACCAAATCGGTAGAAGAAATCATGAACATTCCGGATATTAAACAGCGTGTGGACCGGTACCGGGAGCACGAATCAGAGTTTGAAAAAGCAATGAAACAATACTCGGTTGTCGAGAAAAATGTCATTGTCACCGATTTACGGAAAGCCGATGACGTTCCCACCGGAAACCGGTTTAAAATCTACGCCATGTATCCCGCCGCCAATATTCAGGTACGGGTACATTATGGCAAGGATAAGAATACCATCGTCTGCGCACTGGGACATTCGATTTTTAACCGTACCAGCAAAACCAACATTGGGTCGCTGATGGCACGTTTCGGAGGCGGCGGACATAAGGGGGCAGGGACCTGCCAGCTGGATGCTTCGACTGCTGATGCCAAAATCAGAGAAATCATCGACCTTTGTAAGGCGGATGGCTGACAGAAATCATTGTTTGCAGAATAACAAAAAGGGCTGCTTCAAGGCAGCCTTTTTTATGACTGACGACAGGATAAAAAGAGATGTAATTCTTTATAAGTGCTTAATTTTCAAGAACAAACAGAAAAGCGGATTAAAAAAGTTTCCCGGTATTGTCACTGCTCTTTACTTTGACTAAATTTAGTTAAATCAACAATGTTGGGGGGAAGCGATGGAATACCTGGATGATGAACTCAGCCACTATCTGGAACCGGTAGCAAAATCAAGAACTCCGTTTGTTTTCGATGACATTCTGACCCGACCGATCAGAGACCTGAACCTGGTGCCTGCCACGCTGATCGGACATGAAACTTCTCTGGCCGAGGCCATTGGAATCATGCAGACACGCAAATTCGGGGCTCTGCTGGTCACCCGCGAGGGACATCTGGCCGGGATTTTTACCGAGCGCGATATTCTGAACCGCCTGATCGGCAATTCGGTAGATCTGGCGGATACACCCGTTGCCGATTACATGACCCCCAATCCGGAATCTTTGCATGATGAGGATGCCATTGTCTATGCCATGAACAAAATGGTGGTGGGCGGTTACCGGCACATTCCCATCGTGGACAGTCAGGGATTACCGGTTTCGGTTCTTTCCATCAGGGATGTGGTCTCCTTTATCTGTTCATTCTGTGATTCGGAAGTTTTAAACCTTCCGCCTCAGCCACTCAGGAAAAATCAATCGCGCGAAGGTGCCTGAGAGCAATCGAGCCGGATCCTGAGTTTCTATCAGGATACCGCCACCAAAGGCCCAATTTTTTATCAACTGTAACCAGATTCTGGAAGGATTCTTGCAATGAGTAAACCGGTACCATATCCGGGAATAGAAACCACCACCGACGGGACGGGTGGAGTTGTGTGGGTCGAAACCCATATTTGCCAGGGGGCCTGTGCCTACCCGATTACACCATCCACCAATATGGGGGGCGGATTTCAGGCAGAGGTTGCCAATGGTAAACGAAATCTGTGGGGTGAAACCCTGGCGTTCATCGAGCCGGAATCTGAGCATTCTGCCGCCTCGGCCTGTGAAGGTTTTGCACTGGCTGGTGGCCGGGTGACCAATTTTACATCGGGACAAGGTCTTGTTCTGATGAAAGAAGTATTATACACCATTTCGGGAAAACGGCTGCCGATTGTTTTTCATATCGGGGCCCGTGCACTCACTTCACATTCGCTGAACGTCCATTGCGGGCATGATGACATCATGTCGGTGGCTGATTGCGGTTGGGGCATTTTGTTTGCAAGAAATGCTCAGGAAGCCGGTGATCTTGCCTTGATCACCAGGCGGATTGCTGAGGACACCCGTACACCCATTATGTCGGTTCAGGATGGATTTCTGACCACACACACCATCGAAAAAGTCATGCTTTGTGAGCCGGAACTGATGGCCAGCTTTGCGGGAAAGCCGCAGGACCGGGTACTGAATCTGTTCGATACAGCCAATCCCGTCATGACCGGTGTTGTTCAGAATCAGGATGCCTACATGAAAGGGAAGATGGCACAACGGTTTTTCTATGATATCGTGCCTGCTGCCATTGATTCTGCCTTTGATGAGTTTGCAAAACTGACCGGCCGCCGGTATTCACAGGTAGATACCTACCGGATGGAAGATGCCGAGTTTGCCATTGTAGGCATGGGTGGACTGGCTGAAACAGCCGAAACTGCCGCTGACTGGCTGCGGGAGAACCGTGGGGTGAAAGCAGGTGTGGTTCACGTACGTTCATTCAGACCATTTCCGTCGGTTCAGCTGGTTCAGTCTCTGAAAGGCGTGCGCGCCTTTACCGTGATTGAACGGATGGACAATCCGCTGGCACAATCCAATCCGCTGACGGCTGAGATCAAGGCAGCCTTTGCTGATGCCCTGATCGGTACCGAGGGTTTTCCGGTGATTGGAAAGTTACCAGTGATTTACTCGGCTACCGCAGGAATGGGATCGCGGGACATCAGGCCGGGTCACCTGATTGCCACTTACGAAAACATGGAAAAATCGGGAAAAAGATTCTTCACACTTGGCATTGACCATCCGCTGGCACTGCCAATTTCGGTTGATCCGGATGTAAGGCCTTCCGGCGCTTTTTCGATGCGCGGGCATTCGGTGGGTGGATTCGGTTCGGTGACCACCAACAAAATCATTGCGACCATTGGCGGAGAGGTATTTGGAAAACATGTACAAGCCTATCCGAAATACGGATCTGAGAAAAAGGGGCTTCCAACCACCTATTACCTGACACTGGCCGATGGGCACATCCGCACCCATGCCGAGCTGGAGCATGTTGAGTTTGTGGCCGTGAACGATTTCTATGCCTTCAACCACTCCAATCCGCTTTCAGGGCTGGTGGAAGGCGGAACCCTGTTTATTCAATCGGGATATGAGTCACCGGCTGATGTGTGGGCTTCAATTCCCCTGAAGTCCCGTGAGCAGATCAGACAAAGAAACATCCGGGTTGTTTACATGGATACAGTCGAGGTGGCCCGTCTGGTTTCTTCATCTGCTGATCTGGTTCAGCGGATGCAGGGAATTGTGCTGCTTGGGATTTTCCTTGGAAATACGCCCTTTCAGAAGGAAAAGGGTATATCGGATGAGACTGTTTTCAAAGGAGTGGAAAAAGCCATCCGGAAGTACTTCGGAAAGCGCGGTGAGCGGGTCATTGAAGACAACATGACCTGTGTGAAAAAAGGATACCTTGAGTACCGCGTTATCCCCGATACGGTAATTCAGCAACCCGTTTTATCAACACATTAAAATCAGGAACGACCATGTCGACAACCCACCAACCAGCCCCCCGGACTGATTTTGTTATCGACCGGGAGGATTTCAACCAACGGATTGTTGGAGCTTACAATTCGGGTACTGCCGAAAAAGCCTTGCCAGCCGATATCACCACGGTTCAATCGCTGATTCCGGCAGGAACCGGTGTTCTGCGTGATTTCAGTTACATTGCCCCCGAAATTCCGAAATACATCCCGGAAAATTGTGTCGGATGTATGGAATGTGTGACAGAATGCCCTGATACAGCCATTTTGGGGAAGGTGATTGAAGAAGATCAGCTTGAAAAGGAACTGGCAGCTATTTCGGATCCGGCGCTCCGTGAGCATTTCCGGAGTCAGTTTGTAAAAACACAGAAATACCACACGGTTTTTGAGAAGAAAACAGGCACCGGCGGATTGTTTGGCATTTTCATTGATCCGACCAAGTGCAAAGGGTGTGCAGAATGCGTAACGGTCTGCGATGACAATGCGCTTGAAATGATCAGGAAGACACCGGACAACATGACTCAGTACCGGTCAGCTTTTGAGGCCTACAAGCAGGCCCCGGAAACTCCGGGTAAATACATCAACGAAAAAGTGCTTGCCGATATGATGCTGGCAGGAAAGTCACTTTTGTATGTTGGCGGAGCGGGATCCTGCATGGGGTGTGGTGAAGCAACTGCCATCCGGATGATGCTGGCGGCCACAGGATTCGTCTACGGTCCCGATCAGGTCGGCGTGATCGCATCGACGGGATGCAACACCGTGTATTCTTCCACCTATCCTTACAACCCGTTTTTAACACCGTGGGCCAATTCATTGTTCGAAAACGGTCCCACCTTCGCCATGGGCGTCAGAGCTAAATGGGATCAGGATCCGGAAAGCCGTAAGAAAGTGATGTGGCTGATCGGTGGTGATGGTGCCATGCTGGATATCGGATTTCAGGCGTTGAGCCGCATGCTGCTTTCTGGAATGAATATCAAGGTGCTGGTTCTCGATACACAGGTGTACTCGAACACCGGTGGTCAGGCTTCTACCGGATCCTTCCACGGGCAGGAAGCGAAAATGTCGGCATATGGAAAAGAAGGTAAGGGCAAGAAGGAAAGCCGGAAGGAACTTGGGACCATTGCCATGATGCACCCGAATGTGTTTGTGGCTCAAACCACAGCCGCGCACATCAATCATTTTTACCGGGCGGTAATGGCGGCTAACGAGTTTGATGGTCCTGCGGTTCTGTCGGTGTATACCACATGCCAACCCGAGCACGGAGTGGGGGATAACATGGCCTCGACCCAAGCCAGGCTTGCAGTGGATACACGTGCCTTCCCGTTATTTGTGTACGATCCGAGAAAAGGTAAGACTTTCCGTGAGCGGTTGAGCCTTCAGGGTAATCCGAATCCGAAAGACGATTGGTACACCAATCCGAAGACCAATGAACCGGTTACCTTTATTGATTTTGCAAGAAGTGAAGGCCGGTTTGCCAAACAGTTTGGTAAGGAAGGAGAGCCTTCGCCTGAACTTTTGGAAACCATGCAAAACCGGTTGGAAAACTGGCACATGCTTCAGGAACTGGCGGGATTGCGGTAATTGTACCAGATATTGTAAATGAAAAAGGGGGCTTTCAGGCCCCCTTTTTTTTAATCAGGATCCGCTGATCAGCGATTCATCAATCATCCGCCGCACTTCAGTCAGCAATTCGTAGCCTGAATAAGGCTTTGACAAAAAGGAAGTGGCAGGTCCGGTGAGATCGGAAACCTGGCTGTAAGAACTGAGTCCGCTGGTTCCAAGGATTGGTACGGTTGAACTCATTCGTCGGATGTGGTGGACGGTTTCGATCCCATCCATTTCAGGCATCATCATGTCTGAAATCACCAGGCTGATTTTATCCTGATGTTGCTTGAACATCTGGATTCCCTCATAGCCATTGGCAGCGGTAATAACCTTGTAATTGTAGACGACTAACGTCTGTTCGGCAATCATCCGGATGGGGGCTTCGTCATCAATGATCAGAATCCATTCCCCGTTTCCATGTTCAATGGCAGACGGAGTCGGTGGAGTTTGTTCTGAAACAACCTGACCGGCAACTGGAACATACACGGTGAAGGTCGTTCCCCGTCCCTCAATGCTGTACACATTGATGTGTCCGCCGTGACTTCTCATAATAGACAGAGCTGTTGAGAGTCCCAGTCCGGTTCCTTTGCCCACATCCTTGGTTGTGAAAAAAGGTTCAAAGATTTTGTCAATGATGGAAGCAGGAATTCCGGCTCCTGTATCGCTGATGGAAATGACCACGAATTCACCCACTTTCATCACAGAATCGATGGGTGGATTGGTCAGATGGAGTGTCCGGGCCTGAATACGCAAAGTTCCGCCCACAGGCATTACATCCCGTGCATTGACGCAGATGTTGAGAATCACCTGATGAAGCTGGGTTTCATCACCCCTGACCATGGGAAGATCCCCGGCTATTTCGGATTGCAGGCGTATTTGTTTCGGAAATGTATCTTCAGCAATTTTCAGGACATCCTGAATAATCCGTTTCGGGTCGAGTACCCGGTGATTCCCTTCAACCCCACGGGCAAAGGCAAGCACCTGCCGGATCATATCGGCCCCGCGCCTCAGCGACTCTTCAATAGTTCCGATGATTTTGACCGATTTTTCGTCGGTAACCCGGGTCCGGAGAAGGTCCACCGATAACATGAGCGGGGCAAATACGTTGTTCAGATCGTGTGCAATGCCACCGGCGAGGGTTCCGATGCTTTCCATCCGTTGGGTTCTGAGAAACTGGGCTTCGAGTTTCTTTTTCTCGGTGATGTTCCGGATGATTATAATGGTGTTACCCGACTCGAGCGGGACGAAACGGGCCTCATAATACTTATTCGAGTTATGAATATGGAGCGAATACTCGAGACTCTGAATGGTGTTTGTTTCGCGGACCTTATTAAAAATGGCCATGAAGCGTTCACCAACGAGCTGATCCGGTCCGGAGAAAATGGACCTTCCGGACAGATTCAGATCGGGGTCATATAAATCTTCCGGTGAGCCGCCCCGGTGTTCGATTATGATTCCACTGCCGTTAACAAGGAAAAACATATCGGGAAACGCGCGGAAAATGGCTCTGAGTTCGGTGTTGGATTTAACCAATTCACCCGAGCTGAGTTCGAGGGATCGTTCCAGCATTTTCCGGTCGGAATCGGCCTGTTCATAGGCGGATTGAACCGCACTCAGAAAACCACCGATTTTTTCGATCAGCTGCGGATCGTTATCCAGGTATTTCCGGATCTGCCGGTTCAGAAGTGGGTGTTGCTCAGACATTACCGTTCAGAAAATGTGGTGATTGTCATGGTTTGGTTGTGGAGTTCACAGGTGGCATCCGGGGTAAACGGGGAGATTTCACCATAGGAATAAAAGCCGGTGAGGGTTGTGGAAAGTCCCAGTGTATCCCGAACAGCTTCCACTTCTTCCTCGATTCGCTGTCCGAGAACCATTTTACGGCCCACGCAACTGATCAGGATGGCCAATTCGGGTTCTGTGCCCTGCAATGAACCTGTACTCGCGGCTTCTGCAGCACCCGATGCTCCATCGATCAGCCGGTCAAAATTTGCTTTCATCATCTGCGTGTAAGCCCCGACCGGAACGTCACCGGCAAAGGTCATGGACTGATCGGTTTCATCGATTGACAACACGGTCCGGACCACTGGTTTTGCAGACAGGGTTAATTTGAGGCTCAGCGGGAACAGCAGGGCCGAGCCGGGAAGATGGTTGGCCTGTTCACCAAGATAGGTTTTATAAATGTTCAGGGCGTTTCTTCCATCGAGGTCGTAAAGTTTGTTTCCTGCTGATCGTGTGACCACACGCTCGGGACCGAAGGGATCCCAGCCTCCGAGACTGCCATATCCGATTTTTAATGGTTCCCCATACCAGCCAACTGCTGCAATCAGGTGGTTGTGCGGAAGCCCGTTCCAGATCACGCGTGAAGTTTCGAACCGGTCGGAATCTCCTGCCAGTCCGCCGGTCACAGAAACACCGGAAGGGAGTAGTCTGTTGAGTCCGCGGACCAGTTCGGAGCCATTCACATTAAGTCCATCAGACAGGACAAACACGTGTCTGAGCCCCTCCTTCGGAAGTGCGGCGATGAGGGATTCACCTGCATCGGCACTGGAGCCAAAGTGACGGATATCTGCTGTGGTGCCGTAAAACCGGCAATGGTCGGCTGAAATGGTGGTGATCACCATGGTTTCATCGGTGACCTCGGTGTCCCGAATTTCACCCGAGGTGGAACATCCGGTAATCAGTGCGGACGGAAACCTTCCGGCAAGATTCAGCCCGGCCAGTTCCTGATCCAGAAGCGGACGGCTGCCGAAGACAAGGACCAGCCCGACCGACGCGTCCGAGTCGGGTAAAGAGGGGTTCAGTCGCCGTGAAGCGTTTAATAGGTATTGTTTGGTTTTCATCGTCGAATGGAAAGATAACATGAACGGATAGGGAACCAAAAAAATTCCCTGCGGTCACTCATCGGCGTTCTGCAGTTCGGGATAGAGCATGTTCCGGCAATCAGGGCAGATTCCGTGTGTAAAATCGGCATGGGTATGGCGGGCCACGTAGGATTCGACCTGTTGCCAGTAACCGGTGTCATCTCTGATTTTTTTACAGCTTGCACAAATCGGAACCAATCCCCGAAGGGTTCTTACATTGTCGAGGGCTGTTTGAAGGTCCCGGATGGTTGTTTGCAGTTTTGCATCGAGAATTTTCCGTTCCAGCTCGGCCGATGCCCGGAGGGCCATTAATTTCAGTACGAGGAAAATCCATTCGGTATCATGAACCGGTTCCTGGCTCATGACCACAATGTGTCCGATGACTTCACCATCTGAATCAAACAGGGGTTCTCCTGCATAGAAACTGGCATTCATTTGCACCAAACCGAAATCATCGGGAAAAAAGTCTCTCACTTTTTCTGGAAAAATGACACTTTCACCGTTTATCACCCGGCGGCAGGGCGTGTTTCTGAGATGGTAGCTGAAGTTGGCTGATACTTTTCCCTGGTTCCAGAATGCCAGTGTTTTCACCCGATCGGGGTCATCGAGGGTGCATTCGGTGATAAAGGAAAAGGGAACTTTCAGTGAGGCACCCAATTCGGTAACCAGATCGACGAAAAACGTTTCGCCCAGCCGGTTACTCGTTCGGTTCAGCAGATGAATGAGCACATCATGCTGATGCATATATTGTTCAAGAAGAGGATTAACCCCCGGAGCCTGATGACCCGCCATGGGGGAATATAACTGATTCGGCCGGCAAAATCACCAGATCACTACATTCTCAGTGGTCAGAATCACGATGGCCGGCATGGGAAAGGACTCCCCGGTTCCTCAGGTAATACAAAGTGGTCCCCACCAGCATCCCGATCAGATAGCCGGAAGGAAGTCCGACAGCGAGAAGCGCAACCAGAACGGCAATGAAAAAAACCTTCCGGTCGGTGATGATATCCTTTACCAGAAGGATCAGGACCATTCCTTCGAACAGCAGGATAACTCCCAGCGTGGGTTTTGGAAACAGGGAAAGGGCATAGGAGGGAGCAGAACTGAAAAAAAGACCCAACACAACATAGAAAAGGCCGTAAATGATGGTTGAACCACCCGTCCGGCCACCGAAAGTGTAATGTCCGGCAATTCCCCCCGATCCATGACAAACCGGAATGCCTCCGGTAAAGGGAGTGACCAGGTTCAGGATCGAATAGGTCCAGCCAATTTTATTGATGGTGATTTTTCTTTCCGGAAAGTAATCGGAGGCGAGTTGGTGGGTGGCAAGGATCGAATTTCCCAGAGAAAGCGGAATCTGAGGCAGGGCAAGGACCACCAATCCGGTCAGAATGACCTGCCAGGATAAATCGGGTGCTGCCAGAACGGGAAGGGAAAGTGAAAAGGAAATGGAGTCACCCGATGGAACCACAAAAGCGAATAAAACACCTGTGAGAAGAATGGGAATGGCTGGCGGATACCGTCGGTTACCGAGCAGAACAACCCCGATTGAAAATCCGATCAGTGCAAGGGCATACCCCGACCAACCCAGCGATGGCAGATAATCTTTCAGGGCAACCAGAGACAATTGAATTCCCAAACCCATCTGAATACCCCGGACCACCGGTTTTGGGATGGTACGAGCCAGCACCATGAGCAGGCCGGTTGCGGTCAGAAGCAGCATAATCGCACCAATGGCCAAGCTGCCGCCGGCAATGACGGCCCCAGGTATTTCACCAGCAATCACGATCATAGCAACGGCTTTAAGAGGTTGAACCGGCATGGGAATCCGGTAAACCAACCCGGTAAGAATCTGCAGGACACCGAATCCGATCAGAACATTGGCTGCATTCAGATCGGTTGCCAGCAGCATGCCGATTATCAAAGGCAGGTCGGTTCCGATATCGCCAAAGGCACCGGACCATTCATTCCGGTTGAACCGGATCCCGTAAGTCATATGTGTTACTCTGATTAAACTGTCCAAAAATAGGTCGGAAACGGGTAATTTCTCTCAGAAGCCAGGCCTCTGACTTATACCCGGTCATTGAAACGTAAAAATACAAATTTAATGTGGACTAAAAAGTACATATAAAGTATTTTTACAAAAAACAAAGGAGTGAATCATGTTTGCAGATAAAACCATAGGTGATATTGTCCGTGACCACCATCAGTCGGTTCGCGTTTTCGAAAAGTACCATATTGACTTCTGTTGCGGCGGGGGTCGCTTGTTAAAAGATGTGGTTGAAGAGAAGCGACTGGATGCAGAGCAATTTTTCATAGAGCTGGCCACCTCGGTCGAGGTGCAGGCCGGCGATCTTCCTGATTTTGGGTCGATGGAGACGGTCGCCCTGATCGATTACATTCTTGCGAAGCACCATGCTTTTATTCGGGAAAGAGGTCCGGTATTGGTGGGCAGGCTTAACAAACTGGCCACGGTTCATGGCAGTAACCATCCCGAACTGATCCAGATCAGGGATGTCTTTAACCGGCATTACAGCGGATTGGTTCAGCATCTGATGAAAGAAGAAATGATGCTCTTTCCCTATATCAAGGCTATGGAGGAAAATAAGCGTACGGGTAAGGGCCAGCCTTCGGCCGTGTTTCCGTCGGTGCAGCATCCTATTCGGATGATGGAATATGAACATGTGGAAGCCGGGGCAGACTTACGCGATCTCCGCGAACTTTCGAACCATTTTTCGGTACCGGAAGATGGATGCAACACCTACCGGATCGGGTTCCAGGAATTGCGTGAATGGGAAATGGATATTCACCAGCACATTCACCTGGAAAACAACATTCTTCATAAACGTGCGCAGGTGCTGGAAGAGTCGTTTGCTTAAATAGTCAGGCCCCAAGGTCCCGGTCACTGAGCATAGTTAAAGTGCAGGGACCGGGAGGAAGGAATACAGAAGTCAGAATTCAGAATACAGAAGTCAGAATTCAGAATACAGAATACAGAATTCGGAATACAGAATACTTTTGGTGTTCGGATTTACCGGTCAGGAAGGGATCAAACTATCAGCTGCCATTCAGGTGCGGCACGTCAGGCACTGACGGAAAAGCAGGAATCTCGTCTTAGTCATTCAGTTAATTGGTTCTGCAGAATGACACAGATCCCGACCTGGGTTGGGATGACAGTGAGGAATTGGTTTTACCGATCATGAATGACTGGTATTTACGATTATCTGTTTTCGGCCCCAGATCGGAGTCGAAAGGCTGATCACTTCTCTAAATCAGTTACCGGAAAACCGGTCGGCTTCGAGACCCTCAGCCACCGGGATTTTCCGCTCGCCAATTACTGACCACGTTCAAAGAGACTGACGACGGGCTAATCACCAATCACTGTTTTCTGATCTTTTCATCACCAATCTCCAATCACCCTTTTCAGCCACCAATGCTGATCATAGACCGGTGCGTGGTGGATTTGGAAAAATCGTGGCCGCCATGTGCGGCTGGTTTTTTTAACATGTGAGTGCGGATCAGAGTGTGAAATTCTTCACGGGTACAACCGGCACGGAGGGGAGAAAGCACATCGAGTTCGCCATCATCAAAGAGGCAGGATTTAAACTTTCCGTCGGCGGTCAGCCTGATACGGGAACAGGTTCCGCAAAAGGCGTTGCTCACCGAAGAAATGAAGCCGAGTTTCAAGGCTGAACCTTTGACGGCCCATTGATCGGATACATGACCAGCTGTTGATTGTTCGATGGTGGCAAGATCGACCGATTGTCTGATTTTTTTCAGTAATTCCTGAGAGGGAATGCCTGCCTGCGGGTCCCACCCGTTGCCGGCAAAGGGCATGAGTTCAATAAACCGCAGTTCAACCGGATCACGGGCGAAGAAATGAATCATGTCAACCACTTCATCCTCATTCACACCCCGCTGAACCACCATGTTCAGTTTAACCTGTAACCGGCCACAATCGATGGCTTTCCTGATTCCGGTCATGACCTGCTGATGCCAGGGCCGCTTGCTGATGGCCATAAACCGGTCCGGACGCAAGGTATCCAGACTGATGTTGACCGAGCTTAGTCCGGCTTTCAGATACTCATCGAGCTGAAGACCCAGCAACACACCATTGGTTGTCAGTCCGACCGTAGAGATACCAGCCGTTGAATGGGTGTCATGTATCAATCCGGCGAGATCGCTGCGCAAGGTGGGTTCACCGCCTGTAAACCGGACTTTGGTGACTCCCATTCCAGCCAGCCAGCCGATCACGCGGGTGATTTCGGATCGCGAGAACTGTTTTGTGCCGGGAGGGACACGGAAGCCATCTGCCGGTGCACAATACGAGCACCGCAGGTTACAGGCCGGTGTCAGAGATACACGCAGATAGTGATGAATCCGCCCGAAGGAATCGGTTATCATGCCTGTGCCGGTTTAGCGTTCTGGTCAGACTCGGGTATTTCACCATGATCATCCGAGAAGGATCCTTTGGGTTCCTTCAGAAAAAGTAAGCAATACAACGTAGAGAAAGCAGCACCTGCTGCCAGCAACAGGAAAAAGGTTTTGGAATCGACCATGGACAGAACGATGAGATAGGTAACGGCTCCGACATTTCCATAGGCACCGGCCATTCCGGAGATCTGACCGGTGTATTCCTTTTTGATCAGAGGAATCACGGCGAAGGTGGCACCTTCAGCCCCCTGGACAAACACCGAGCATAAGATGGTGATTGCCACTGCCAACCAGACCGGCCAGCCAACCTGTATGAAGGCCATGGCGAAAAAGCCGAGGGCGATTCCTGCCATGTAGATGATCATGGTGCGTTTACGATTTCCCATCAGATCTGAAAGAAGACCACCCAGCGGGCGCGCGAAGAGATTCACGAATGCAAAACTGGAGGCGATAATGCCAGCCGTGGTCGGATCCATGGTATAGGTGGATTCGAAAAAAGCCGGAAGCATGGAAACCACAGCCAGTTCGGCGCCGAAATTGGCAAAATAAGTGGTGTTCAATGCAGCCACATCACTGAAGCGGTAGCGGTCCTTTTCTGGAATCCCTTTTTTTAACAAGGGAATGTTGATCGCATAGGTTTTTGCCATGTGAACAATGAAGATCACAGCAAGGATGATCCAGCAGATATACATCAGGTCGGTGGTGAGGAAATTGGTGCCGTTATCTCCGACCTTGATGTTGCTGAGCCGCCAGGCAAGCAGTCCGAGCGCACCCACCAGTGGAAAACTCCAGATGGTCAGCTGAACCAGGTCGGACCAGGAAGTGGCAATCATAGGTTCGGTTTTCTTGATGCCGCGGAACGCTTCACCACCAGGTGTATCTCTGACGAGGAAGAAAAACAGGATTCCGTAGACAAATGAAACCACGCCATTGATGGCCAGTGCATACCGCCATCCATCGGGATTGTCGCTAAACCATGAAAGGGCAATCCAGGGAAGGGTCATGGCAGCCCAGGCCGATCCGAAATTTCCCCAGCCGGCGTAAAATCCTTCGGCGCGCCCCACCATTTTGTGAGGAAACCAATCGGCCACCAACCGGATTCCGATTACGAAACTGGCTCCGATTCCGCTCAGAATCATGCGGGAAATGAATAACTGCATGAAAGAATCTCCGAAGGCGAAAAAGAAGACCGGAACGCTCATGGTTACGAGCAGGGCACTGAACACGATGCGCGGTCCAAACCGGTCAATAAGGGAACCGATGACCAGCCGGGCCGGAATGGTCAGGGCCACATTGACAATGGCCAGTACTTTCAGATGTTCGGGAGTCAGCCATCCCACATTTTTGAGCATGGTCGTGGCCAAAGGTGCCATGTTAAACCATACATAAAAGGCGATAAAAAAGGCAATCCAGGTAAAGTGAAGCAACCGGATGCGGGGTTGACTGAAATCGATCAGTTCGGGGGTTTTCATAGATAATCCTTTAAAAGAAGACAGGAGTCAGGAGTCAGGAGTCAGGAGATAGATAGGGTATACACTCTTCACCAATCACCAATCACCAATCACCTTCCGACCCAAATTCTGTTGCTCAGCAGGGGACTTCTGCGCCTTTACGGGCGTAGTACCACCAGTTAAGAACCAGACAAATGACATAAAAGGCCGTAAATCCGAAAAGGGCATATTCAGGGGTCCCGGCTTTGACCTGTTCACCGAATACTTTGGGGATAATAAAGGCCCCGTAGGCGCCGATGGCGGAGGTCCAGCCCAAAACAGGGCCGGCCTGTTGCGGGTTGAATATGAACGGAATCATCCGGAAGGTGGATCCGTTGCCGATTCCTGTGGTGATGAATAGCAACAGAAAACACAAAAGAAAGGGAGTGAAATACTGGGTCGGATCGGAGGCTTCCCGGGCCTGAACGATGAACCAGGCGACACCGAGCGCACAGGCAATCATAAAAATGGTGTCCCAATGGGTCACCCGTGCGCCACCAAACTTGTCGGAAAGCCACCCTCCCACCGGACGAATCAGAGAACCTACCAACGGACCTAACCAGGCATAGGTAAATGGATTCGGGGCCGCCGGATTTATGCTTCCATCCGGAAGACTTCCGAAGACAATTTTGATCAGCAGGGGAAATGCGGCTGAAAAACCGATAAACGAACCGAATGTCATGATGTACAGCACGGTCATGATCCAGTTATGCTTATTCGAGAAGATCGCAAACTGAGCATTCAGGCTGGTCTTAATGGCCCCCGGCACCAGTTTCATCAATCCAAGACACGCCAGAATTGTAACCGGAAGGACAATCCACATGTTTAATTTCAGCCCGATCAGCAGCCAGGCACCGATTCCAGCCGCAGCAAATCCGATCAGGGTCAGGCCCGTTGCTTTGATCAGGGCGTCGGCGGTTGAAGTGAAGGAAGCTCCCGGCAGGTTGACCATACCAAACCATGCAGCCAAAGCCGCAATCAGGAGAATGGGGACCCAGATGAAACCGGCATTCTGGATCCACACTTGTGAAACGGATTCATTTTTTATCAATTCGGCAGGATCTCCGCTGAGAGGTCCGAAAACTGCTACCGTCATGACGGCCGGAATCAGGACCTGCATGACCGAAACGCCCAGATTGCCGATCCCTGCATTCAGACCGAGAGCGGCACCCTGCACTTTTTTGGGGAAGAAACGGTTAATGTTGGACATGGAGGAAGCAAAATTTCCGCCTCCGATTCCGGATAAAAAGGCAAGAGCAGCGAAGGTGAAATACGATGTGTTTTTATCCTGCAGTGCCAAACCAGCACCAATGGCAGGAATCAGAAGCATGGCGGTGGAAAAGGCAATCACATTGCGTCCGCCCGAAATGGCAATCAGAAAAGAATTGGGAATCCGCAACGTCGCCCCGGAGAGACCAGCAATGGCAGCCAGGCCGAAAAGTTGCTGGTCATCGAAAGGAAAACCGAGATTCTTCATCTGAACCGTGATAATGCTCCACATCATCCAGACTGAAAAGGCGAGAAGGAGATTTGGGATGGAAATCCAGAGGTTTCGGTTGGCAATGGTTTTCCCTGATTGGTTCCAGAAGGTTTCATCTTCGGGCTGCCAGTTGGAAATCACGCGGCCGGGTTTCAGGTCGGGTAGGGTTGACATGGTTGACAAATCCTGCGTTAATGGGTGGAAGTGGTACGGTTTCTGTTCCAGATAACCAGCTGAGGCGGTCTGACGAAATAGCGGAATGGCAGAGAAAAGGCATGAACCAACCGGCTGAACGGTACGAGCAGAAGCAAAATCCAGGCAAAGGTCATGTGAAGTTTAACAACCAGTGGTAAATCGGTCACGTAGGCAATTTGCGGATCAAAGGAAAAGAAACTGAGCAGGTATGGGGACAGAACTCCGGTAGCCCAGGCCGACCCAAACGGATACAGGACAGCGGTCAGCAATCCTAGGATGATCTGAACCATCAGAACGGATAAAATCACCCAATCCATGGCGGAGGTAACCACCCTGATTTTCGGGGTTAACATCCGGCGGAGAAAAAGCATGGTCAGACCAAACAGGGTGATGACAGCCAGGCCAAGTCCGATGGTTTCGATGATGACCAACGTCGTGTAGTTATTCGTCATCAGGGACCACAGACCTGGGAGAAAAAAGGCCACCAGATGTCCGGCCAGAATGATGCCAATGCCGATATGCCAGGGCATGGAACCCCAGAAAACGGCATTGTTTTCAAGAAACTGGCTCGAAAGTGCGGACCAGGAGTACCTGTGAAACAGAAATCGGAATACGGACCCCACGATAAGAGTGGCTACGGCCAGGTAGGGAAGAATCGCATACAGAAAGTAGTCAGTCATGGCTGATCCTTTGCAGATAAATTTCAAGAACGGTACAGGCCAGACACACAGCTGCGAAGGGCCATGCAGCCTGTGCGGCGGTTTTTTCGCGGGCCTGGATGAGGGTCGGCACCACAAGCTCAGCAATCAGTCCGGTGGATTTTTCTCCCGGCCCGAGGAAGGTGGCAAACCGGAGCAGAACGGGAATAAAATCGGGTAACTCACCACCCGAATGGGAGAATCCTTCCGATTCGAACGCATCGGCCAAACGAGCCATCAGCATGCTTCGTTTAAAGTTCTCCTCTCCGAACAAATGGATGGAAGCATACAGGTGGCAAGCCGGGTTCATGTCGAAGGTGGTGGTGTAAATTTCCCTCCATTCATCGGGTGACTGATCACGCAGAGAGTCGATCAGTGCTGTCAGATTCTGATAGCAGGCTGGCAAAACATCCAATTCATCCAACATGGATTCAAGCCGGTGAATGCGGTTCAGAAAGTCGTCAGACGGGTAGTCCAGCAACGGAGCCAGCGCATCGGGAATCAGATGTAAAAGTGTCCGTTTTTCGAAGGTGGTATCCATTAAAAGCCCCTTGAAGGCTGGTCGTGGGTTCCGAATCCGGTACAACCCTTGCAGACTTCGGGATCCATCACCGGTTCAATGGCCTGATCCCGCTGGGTTGGCGGAAGCACAAATCGTTCATCCTGGGTTGGCAGACTGGTCATGTGATAGATGGCATCGGCTTCCACCTCGGTGGTTCCTGCTTTCATCAGAATATCCAGCACATGGTCGCGGTTAATATCCCTGACCTGTTTCAGCCGCTGGTAATACCGGATGGCCAGCATTTTCCGCAGCGAATAGAGGAGCACCTCTTTATTTCCTGCCGAGAAAAGATTGGCGAGATAATCGAGGGTGAGGCGTGCCTGTTCGACACCGGCAAAAAAGGTGTCGCTATCCTGAGAGTAAAGGCCATGATCGACACGACCCATGACAGGCAGCAGGGGTGGAACGTAAAACAACATGGGCGAGGTGCGGTATTCGATATGTAGCGGCAGGGCCAGTTTCCATACTTTCACGTATTGATAGACCGGTGATTTCTGAGCGGCTTCAATGGTGGCGAGGGTCACTCCCTGACTAAGTGCTGTTTCAATCACCTGTTCATCGAATGGATCCAGAATAATGCTGCGTTGGGCTTCAACCAGATTCTGATTGTCGGCACTCATGGCCCATTCAATGCGGTCAGCATCGTACAGAATCACACCCATGTACCGGATGCGGCCGACGCAGGAATGGAAGCAGGCAGGCGGTTGACCGGTTTCCAGACGGGGGTAACAGAGAATACATTTTTCCGACTTACCGGTTTTCCAGTTGTAATAGATTTTCTTGTACGGACAGGCCGGAATGCATGCACGCCATCCGCGGCATTTGTCCTGATTGATCAGCACAACGCCATCTTCGCCCCGTTTATAAATGGCGCCCGATGGACAAGCCGCCACACAGGACGGATTGGTGCAATGGTTGCAGATACGCGGCAGATACATCATGGCAATGTTTTCGATCTCGAGCAATTGTTCCCGTTCGGCCGGGGTCAGGTGATCGTTGTTCGGATCGTTCATGGCATATTTGGGTGATCCGCTCAGGTCATCATCCCAGTTCGGGCCGGCATTGATTTCGATCGGCTTACCGGTGATTTGTGAAATAGCCCGGGCCGTTGGCTGATCGTCCCCTTCGGGTGCGTTGAACAGATTCTGGTAATCGTAAGTCCAGGGCTCATAATACTCATCAAGCCCGGGTTGATTCGGATTGTAAAATAACCTGAACCAATGCCCGGCTTTTGACTGGGACCGCAGTTTCAGTTTTCCGTTTTCCCGGGCCCAACCGCCTTTGTATTTCTCCTGATTTTCCCATTGGGTGGGGAAACCGGTACCCGGTTTGGTTTCCACATTGTTCCACCACATGTATTCCGCCCCCGGACGGTCCGTCCAGATGTTTTTACATGCAATGCTGCAGGTGTGGCACCCGATGCATTTGTCGAGATGAAACACCATCGAGACGTGTGATTTGATATTCATCGCTATGCTCCGGTTTGCCGCTTAATAATTGACCTGATTCATTTTTTTGATAATGACCTGGGTTTCGCGGTTTACACCGGTCGGACCCCAATAGTTGAAGGCGTAGGTAAACTGGGCGTAACCGCCGATCATGAACAGAGGTTTTAACCTCACCCGTGTAAGACTGTTATGCCCACCGCCCCGCCGGTTTCCTCTTTCGGGTGATTTGGGGACGGAAAGGGTTCTTTCAGGACTGTGATAAACCATGCACATTCCTCTTGGTAACCGGTGACTGACGTTCGCCCGTGTGCACATCACACCGTTGTCATTGATAATTTCCACCCAATCATTATCCTGAACGCCGATGGCCTTTGCGTCCTCATCGTTCATCCAGACGGGTTCCACTCCCCTCGATAAGGTTTTCATCCTCACCGTGTCTCCGTAAGTGGAGTGAATACCCCACTTACCGTGTGGAGTCAGGAAATTGAGCCGGATTGTCTGCCCCTCAGGTGATGAATTGACCAGATCACCGTAGTGCAGGGCATCGATGACAGGTTTGTGGGTCGGAAGGTTTTCTCCATATTGAACGTAGGCTTCGTGATCCAGATAGAAATGCTGCCTTCCGGTCAGGGTCCGGAACGGAACACCCCGTTCCACGTTCAGACAGTAGGCCGAGTAGGTCCGGCCCTTGGTGGTGAACCCGGTCCAGAATGGTGAAGTCAACACTCTTCTCGGATTGGCCACAATGTCGGCGAAGGTGATTTTTACACCGCGGTTGGGACCTGCCAGATCCATCAGATCCAGCCCGGTTTTTTTCGATTCATAGTCAAACGCACGCCAGGCCAGTTCTCCGTTGGTTTCGGCCGCAAAGGCCAGGATGAATTCACAGACCAGTTTATCCTCCCGAAGTGAAATCCGTTCTTCTCCCTCAACCAGTTCGGTTGGAAATTCTTTCAAATGCTGTTCATGCAGATCGGCTACATCGATATGAACTCCGTGCATTCCAAGTCCATTTTTCCTGATACCCGGGCCGACCGAAATGAATTTGTCATAGACTTTGGAGATATCCCGGTCCACAACCCGGAAGTTGGGCATGGTTTTTCCCGGTATGGGATCCACTTCGCCTGTGATCCAGTTTTTTACAGTGGGTTGTGCCAGTTCGCCCGGTGTGTCATGGGCAATCGGGGTGGCGATCAGGTCGGTGAAGGAAGGGAAGGCAGTTTTCTTTGCCAGTTTCGAGGTGGCTTTGGCAATATTTTTGAAAATATCCCAGTCATTGCGGCTTTCCCAGCAGGGTTGAACGGCCTTTTGCAGCGGATGGATAAAACTGTGCATATCCGTCGAGTTCAGGTCATTCTTTTCATAGAAAGTGGCGGCCGGCAATACGATGTCTGAATACAGGGCAGAGGTATCCATCCGGAAATTCAGGTCCACGATGAGATCCATTTTTCCGGTGGGAAGTTTTTCATGCCAGGCCACTTCCTTCACCTGATCGGGTCCGATTTCGGGTGCTATTGCATTGTCGTGGGTCCCGAGGTAGTGGCGCAGAAAGTACTCATGTCCCTTGGCTGATGACATGAGGGCATTTCCGCGCCAGATATAGAACAACCGGGGGAAGTTGGCTTCATGATCGGGATCTTCCACACTGAATTTCAGTCTCTTTTCTTTCAACTGGCTCACGATCCATTCAATAATCTCTGCGTCGGTTTTTGCACCGGCCGCACGGGCTTCTTCCACCAGAATGTGATTCGGTTTTTCAAACTGGGGATAGAATGGTAACCATCCGTTCCGGACGGCCTGAATATTCTTATCAATGGTGTGACCGGTGGTCAGATCCTTGCCCGGATCGGCAACGGCACAGAGCTCATCGAACCGTTTGTCATACCGCCACTGATCGGAATGGATGTAGTGAAAGGAAGGTGAATTCTGCTGCCGGGGAGGTGCGCCCCAATCGGCTCCGAAGGCGATGGGAGCCCACGAGGTTTGAGGAACCAGTTTTTCCTGACCCACATAGTGGTTCAATCCACCTCCGTTCACGCCAATACATCCGGTCATCATCAGGACCGAAATCGGTGCACGGTACACCAGATTATTATGATACCAGTGATTCGCCCCGGCTCCGATGATCACCGAGCATTTTCCGTGGGTAACCTCGGCCGTCTGAGCCCATTCACGTGCAAACCGGATCACCGTTTCCTGACTGATACCCGTGAATTGTTCCTGCCAGGCCGGTGTGTAGGGTTGAGTGGGATCCAGATAGGAGATGTCATTTTCACCTGGTGCACGATTCACACCATATTGGGCCATCATCAGATCAAAAACCGTGGTGATGGTGACTTTACCATGAGTGCCTTTTACCTGTTGAACCGGTACTTTCCGGGCAACCACACGGTCATTGGTTCCGATTGAAAAGTCATTGAAGGTTACCGGAATCCACTCGGATTGATCGGTCTGAACAGAAAGGGCGGGGCGGATGTCCTTGCCTGAGATGCTTTCCTTCGGATTCAGATTCCACTGACCTTTGTCTTTCTGCCAGCGATGGCCAACGGTTCCCATGGGAATTACCGGTTTACCCGAGATTTCATCCCAGACGAAGGATTTCCATTCCCGGTTTTCCTCTTTTTCTGTTCCGGGTACTTCATGAGCCTTCAGAAGCGATCCGGCACGCCAGGTGCCATCGGGTGCTTGCTCTAGTTTTACCAGGAAGGGAAAGTCGGTGGTCCGCCGTGTGTAATCCGTAAAATAATCCACCTGTTTCTGCTGGTAGCATTCACGCAGAATCACATGCCCCACCGCCATCCAGAAAGCGGAATCCTGTCCCTGCTGAATGGGGATCCATTCATCAGATCCTTTGGCCGTCATGTTAAAGTCAGGAGAAAAGACCACCACTTTAGCCCCTGCATGGCGGGCCTCGACCATGAAGTGAGCATCGGGAGTACGGGTCATGAATACATTCGATCCGATGGCTGCAATAAACTTGGAATGATACCAATCGGCCGATTCGGCCACATCGGTCTGTTCGCCCCAGATTTCAGGAGAGGCAGGTGGCAAATCGCAGTACCAGTCATAGAAACTCATGGAAACGCCGCCCATCAGTTGCATAAACCGCGCACCGGCCGCATACGAAACCATGCTCATGGCTGGTATGGGGGAGAAGCCGATGATACGATCGGAACCCCATTTCTGAATGGTGTACAGGTTGGCTGCTGCCATGATTTCTTCGGCCTGTACCCAGGTGGTGCGGCGGAATCCGCCTTTGCCCCGCGCTTTCTGATACTGACTGCGCAGAGACGGATTTTCCTGTATGGAACGCCAGGCATCCACCGGATTTTCATGTGTCTGACGGGCCACACGCCACAAATCGAGCAGACGGCCGCGAATGTAGGGATATTTCACCCGGACCGGACTGTAGATATACCAGGAAAAGGAAATTCCGCGCTGACAGCCTCGGGGCTCATACGGCGGTATGTCTTTGGCAATGATGGGGTAGTCAAGTGCCTGCATTTCCCAGGTGACCAGCCCATTTTTGACATGAATATTCCATGAACAGCCACCGGTGCAGTTCACACCATGGGTACTTCGGACGATTTTGTCATGCTGCCAGCGATTCCGGTAAAAATCTTCCCACGTTCGGGCATCCGGATTGATGAGATCGGCGATCCAGGACATGCGTCGGGTTCCTTCTGGTTTTAGTAATGTTTCAGGGATTGACGGACGGGTTTGATTCTCGCGCCGTACATGAAAAAGAAGATGGCGATCAGGATGCCGCCAATGGCCGAACCGGCCAGCAGGAAGTTGAATTCCGCTGTTCCGGTATCGGATTGCTGATCGACCGACTTAAGAAAAGCAGTCAGTTTTGCTGCTTCATCGGCTGTGATCGGGTGTTGTTTATATGGCTCACGCATCACCCGGAACGAAGCGTTCTGAATGGCAGAGACCAGTCCGGCTTCACCAAATTTTGTGTAGGCTCCCCGGAGAGAGGGGCCCAGTTTACCATTCCCGGTCCCCTGTTCCTTAAAATTGGTGTGGCATGAAATGCATGACATTCCGCCATTGGTTAAGGGGGTGGAACCAACATATAAAGCCTCTCCGGCCAGTGCGTCTTCCGATTTTACCGTCATCGGTTCTGCCGAAGCAGGCGGTGTCAGCAGTCCGGATGGATTTTCGGAGCGGATCAGTGCAATCAAAGCCGATTTCTCCTCCGGAGTGAGAGGGCCAGTCATGGCTTCCATCCGGCCAAGGGCTGAATGAAGCACGTCATCCGGGTGGTTTTTCGACAGATTCAGGTCCGGACCCACCACTACCTTGCCAAACTGATGGCATCCCGCACATTTGGAACTAAACACTGCCACCCCTGAAGTCAAAGAAGTGGAATCCTGAGCAATCCCCGCCGTGACAAACACAACGGTCAGCAGAAAAATGGTCAACCGGTAAACTTTCATGTTCAATGTTCCGCCCTTTTGGTTACCAGCAAAATTAAATATGGACTAAATAGTATATATAAAAGTGAAAATTAAGTGAGGATTAGAGATAAGTGGATGAAATGGTCCACTAAAGAAAAAGGACCAAGTGATGTACTCAGGAGACAGGAGTCAGGAGTCAGGAGTCAGGAGGGGAATTCAGAATTCAGAATACAGAATTCAGAATGCAGAATTCGGAATACAGAATTCGGAATACAGAATTCGGAATACAGAATACTTTTGGTGTTCGGATTTACCTGTAAGAAAGGGATCAAACTATCAGCTGCCATTCAGGTGTGGCACCTCAGACACTGACGGAAAAGCCGGAATCTCGTCTTAGTCATTCAGTTAACGGG